>CAKULR010000066.1 GCA_934667295.1 uncultured Kiritimatiellota bacterium | reverse complement strand
GCCCCGCCTCCCCGGGCAATGCCCCCTGACGGAGGGGCTTCCATCAACTTGAAGGGACCCTGCACAGGCCGTGCAGGGTCCCTCTCATTCGAGTCCATAGTCAAAAGCCGTTCTCAACTATTTGATTGTTCCTCCCATTTCCCGCGACCGATTACACCGGGCGGGAGAAATAAGGACAAAATGTTGCAATCAGTCGCCTTTTTGGAGATCTTCCAGTTCGGTTGCGGCCTTCTCCCAGTCCTCGGTGTAGCGGTCGATCTCGAACTGGAGCGTGCGGACCTTGCGGTTCGCCTCCGCGAAGTCGGTCGTGGGCTTCGGGTTGAACAGCTCCTCGGACGTCGCGTCGAGCGCAGCCTGAAGCTCCTCGATCTTCCTCTCGCACACCGCGACCTTCTTCTTGAGCTCCTTCACGCGCGGCGCGACCTTCGCGCGTTCCGCCGCCCGCTGCTGGCGCAGTTCCTTCGAGGTCAGGCGCGGCGCGTTCTCCGGAGAAGCCACCGGCGCCGCAACCGGCTGCGCCGCGCCGCTCGTCGTCCCCCGCGCGCCCTTCGTCTCCTTCGCCTGCAGCTCCGCCTTCTTCTCGCAGTAGTAGTCGTAGCCGCCGGGGAACGAGCGGATGCCCGCGCGGGTGATTTCGAGGACGGAGGTCGCGACGGCGCGCACGAACTCGATGTCGTGCGAGACGAGGAGGATCGTGCCCGTGTACTTCTGCAGCGCGTCCTGCAGGAGACGGCGGCCGTCGAGGTCGAGGTGCGTCGTCGGCTCGTCGAGGAGGAGGAAGTTCGGCGCCTGCAGGAAGAGGCGGAGGAAGGCGAGGCGGATCTTCTCGCCGCCCGAGAGAACGCCCACCTGCTTCTCCACGTCGTTCTCGTCGAAGCCGAACGCGCCGAGCTGGTTGCGGAAGTTCTTCTCGCCCGAGAGGTTCGTCGCGCCCTGCCAGGCGTCCTTCGCCACGCGGTAGACGGTGAGATCCGGCGGAATCGTCTCGGCAAGCTCCTGCGAGAGGTAGCCCGGCACGACGTTGTGGCCGAGGACGGCCTTGCCGGAGGTCGGCGCGCGCCGTCCGGCGATGATGCGCATGAGCGTGGACTTTCCGAGTCCGTTGTAGCCGATGAGCGCCACCTTGTCGCCCCGCGCGACGTTGAACGTGACGTCGTGGAGCACGTTCCGCACGCCGTCGTCGGAGAAGAAGAGGTTCTCGCAACGGAACATCTCGATGCCGGAGGGCGGCGGCGGCGCGAGGCGGAGGCGGCCGGACTGCGTGTAGCGCTTCGGCAGGACGATGCGCGCCTCGTCGATCTTGTCGATGAGCTTCTGGCGGCTCTGCGCCTGCGCGGCCTTGGTGGCCTGGGCGCGGAAGCGGTCCACGAAGCGCTGCAGCTGCTCGCGGTGGTGGTCCTGGTTCTCCTTCGCCTGGAGGAGGTGCTGGTAGCGCACCTCGCGCTCGCGCAGGTACCAGTCGAGGTTGCCTTCGTAGCGCGTGCAGGTGCCGGCGTCCACCTCCACGATGATGTCCGTCAGCGTGCGCAGCAGATAGCGGTCGTGGGAGATGAGCATGAGCGTGCCACGGTACTGCTTGAGGAACTTCTGCAGCCAGTCGACGGCGGGCAGGTCGAGGTAGTTGGAGGGTTCGTCCAGCAGGAGGAGGTCCGGCTGGGAGGCGAGCACGCGGCTCAGCTCGGCGCGCATCCGCCAGCCGCCCGAAAAGCTCGCGAACGGCTTCGTGAACTCCTCCACGGAGAAGCCGAGGCCGCCGAGCGCCACCTTCACACGCGTTTCGAGGTCGTAGCCGCCCAGGTGCTCGAACGCGGTCTGCACCTCGCCGTATTCGTCCAGCACCTTCGGGTCGCCGGAATCGAGGCGTTCCTCCAGGGTGCGCATGCGGGCCTCCAGCTCGTGGAAGCCGGGGATGCCGCGCATCGAATACTCCAGCAGCGTCTCCTCCGGCGTGTCCGGCTCGGGGTGCTGGCGCGTGGAGCCGATGCGCGGCCTGCCCTCGATGACGAGCTCGCCGTGGTCCGTCGACATTTCGCCGAGGATGATCTTGAAGAGCGTGGACTTGCCGGATCCGTTGGGCCCGACGACGCCAATGCGCTCGGATGCGTTCACACGGAAGCTGACATCCGTCAGCACGTCCTGAAGGCCATAGTGGACCGAGATGTTCTGGAAATCTAGCATGGGAGCGGATAGTGTACCACACAGGCCGAGCCGAGCGCCAGCCCCACGGCCGGGGCGACCACTTCGGGCATGAGCAGCACGACGCCGACGGTCGCGGCAAGCGAGCAGAGGACGTAGAGGAGGGGCGGCACCGCGAACGGGATACACGTCATCACGCGGAAGCGGTTGGCGTCCACCGGTTCGACGTAGAGCACCGCCCGCTTCAGGGAGAGCGGCACGGGATGGTCGGCGATCCAGCGTCCCCGCAGATCGACGCGGCGCGGACGATGCCCGTCCACGGAAACACGCAGCGCCCGGTCCGGCGTGACATCAAGGGAAATGGCGCGGTCCCGCGAACCACCGCCATCGAAGACGACCCGCATCCGTTCGGGCCGTTCGTCCAGACGGCGCGCGATCTCCGCGAGATAGTTCCCCAGAGCCTCCGGGCGCGGCGTGTCCGGACCCATCGCGACGCGCACGGGCAGACCCCAGCGGCGCGCCCGCACCCACCGCACGAGAAACGGCGCGGCGAACGGCACGAGGAAAAGCGCGCTGATCAGAGCAAACCGCACGTGGCGAGGACCTTTCGCGTGGAGGTGGAGAGCGGCACGGACTTCGGATCCGCAAAGGTCGCGGCCTCCCGCGCCCGCAGGGCCGTCAGCTCAAGACGGAAATGCGAGAAGGTCTGCACCTGCTCCGCAGCGGGCTCGACGGCGGGAAGTTCCCAGAGCCCCTTCAGGAGACCGCCCGCCCTGTTCTCGACGAGCAGCACGCGCCCCGTGCCGTCCGTCACGACGACGGCGGTCGTCCGCCGCACGGGAAGCTCCTTCCGGGCCCTCCGGCGCGGATAGTCGGCCTGCGTCCCCACCTTGCGCGCCGCGCAATCCGCCGCGAGCGGACACGTCGCACAGGCCGGATTCGCGGGCGTGCAGACGAGCGCGCCCAGTTCCATCATCGCCTGGTTGAAGTCGCCGGGGCGGATTCCCCGCTCATCCATCAGCGGCTGGAGCCGCAGCGCGAGCTTCCGCCGCGCGGGCTGGGCGTGGAAGTCGTCCTCCAGCTCCCACACGCGCGCGAAGACGCGCGCCACGTTGCCGTCCACAACCGGTGTCCGCTCGCCGTCCAACCCGCTCGCGAGCGCGGCCGCCGTGTAGGGCCCCACGCCCGGCACGGCCGACCATTCCGCAAGCCCCTTCGGCCACCGCGCCGCGCCCGCCGCGCAGATCTGCTTCGCCGCCTTGTGGAGGTTCCGGGCGCGGGCGTAGTAGCCCAACCCCTCCCACACCTTCAGGACGGCGGACTCGGGCGCGGCGGCCAGCGCCTCGACGGTGGGGAACCGCTCCAGAAAGCGCGCGTAGTACGGCAGCACGGCGCCGTACGTCGTCTGCTGCATCATGATCTCGCTCAGCCAGCAGACGTACGGGGACGGCGCCAGACGCCACGGCATCGGGCGCTTCACCCGCGCGAACCACGCGCAGAGCCTCCGCGCAAGCGTCACTTCGCCACCCGGTCCAGCGCCTCGACCATCAGCGCGCGCGCATGCTGGTCGCGCAGCTTGGCGGTCTGGCTGCCCACGACGACCACGATCGCGCGCTTCCCGTTGCGCGCGCCCGTGAGGATGATCGAGGACCCGCCCGCGTCGATGTAGCCGGTCTTGAGGCCGTCCACCTCGCTCTCGCCCCGCTCGTTGAGGATCTTCTGCCTGTCCTTCACGAGGATGTTGTTGTGGTTGACCATCCTGAGCGGCTTCCCGGCGCCGTCGGTGACGGTGCAGAGTTTCGTCTTCGTGAAGCGGAAGACCTCGGGGTAGCGCAGCACGGCCCGGGCGAGCTTCACGAGGTCGCGGCAGGTGGAGGTGTCGAACGGACGCCCCGAGCCGGGCTTCGGCGGGTAGCCGTTCGGCGTCTCATAGTGCGTGTGCACCATGCCGAGCTCGCGCGCCTTGTTGTTCATCCGGAGGACGAACGCCTGGAGGTCGCCCGGCTTGATCGCGCGCCCGGCGTTGGCGGCGGTGGAATGCTCGGCCAGCAGCACGGCGGCGTCGTTCGCGCTCCTGACCATGCTGGCCATCAGGAGGTCGTCCACGGTCATCGACTGCCCGGGCTTGAGCCCCACGTTGCTCGGCTTCTCCCGGCTGCAGCGCACGCTCGCCGTCACGCGCGTGGTCGGGTCGTACTTGAACGCATGCATGTCCTCCAGGCAGAGCAGGAGCGTCATCAGCTTCGTCACGGAGGCCGGGCGCGCCACGGCGTCCGCATGCCGCTCGAAGAGGACCTCGCCCGTCTGGGCGTCCACCGCGATCGCGCCCACGTAGGGCGTGCGGCGGAATGCCGTCTCGGGAAACGGCGTCGCCGCGTCCGCGTACGCCGCCGTCACCACGCATGAAAGGGACATCACAAGGAGGAAGATTTTCTTATTCATTCACCTGGTCCTTAAGGGGAAACACCATCGCCTTTTCCGGGCACGTGAACGGATCCGCGTGCTTCGTGCAGTTGATGCAGCCCGAATAGAGCTTGTGCATGATGTGGGTCTTGGCGATCTCGTGGAAACCGAGCGACGCGAAGAACGCGGGCGTGAGGGTGAGCACGATCACCTCGGCCGGGGCGAACGCGCGCACGCGGTCGATCACGGCCTGGACGAGGAGGCGCCCGATGCCGCGACGGCGGTACGGCGCGCGCACGGCGACGCTCTGGATCTCGACCGAGGCCTTCAGCGGGTCGCCGATCTCGGGCCAGATCTGGTAGGCCGCGCAGCCGACCATCTCGCCGTTCCGCTCGACCACGAGGAAGCGGTCGATGTTCTCCACCACGTTGCCCATCGCGCGCGGCACCAGCTCGTCCTTGAGCAGGTGGATGAGGGCGTGGATGCACTCGGCATCCCCGAGGCCCGCAGACCTCGTCTTGAATTCTCCGTTCACGGCCGAACAGTATACCACAGTCGCCTAGCGGTAGGTCCTGCGCAGGTGGAAAACCGAGAGGGCGGCCTTGAAGTCGGCGAAGCGGAGGCCGGGCTTCCTGGGCGTGAAGGTGAGCGTGACGGGGCGATCCGGGTAGAGCGTGAAGCTGTTGTCGCTGAACTCGCCGGGGATGCCCGTCGCGTTCACCCAGGTGAAGAACGCGGGGCGGTCCGTCGTGAGCGTCACCGTCCAGACCCCGTTGTCGTTCCGGGCCGTCCAGCGCACGTCCGCGTCCGCAAGCGGACACGCCTTGTAGGCGTTGAACAGCCACTCGTTCGCGAACGTGACGGGCCTCCCCTCCACGGTCGCGTCGAGCGTGAGCGAGAGGAACCGCCCCACGCGCTCCTTCTCCGTGCCGAAGCGGTCGAGCGCGTAGACCGCGAGGCGCGTCGCGGAACGGGGCGGCAGCGCGGCGGGCAGCTCCAGCGTCCCGAGGCACGCGCCCTGGAAGTCCAGCGTCCGCACCGCCACACGCGCGTCCACCGCCACGCCCTCGTCGTTGAGCGCCCACACCTCGATCTTGCCCGCATCGCCCTCCGCCGGCACCGTCACCACGGCGACGTTCGCGAAGAAGCGCTTCGCGTGGTACTGCAGGTGCTTCCACTTCCCGCCGTACTCGATGGAGCTCCAGCTCGCGACGGGCCAGTTGTCGTTCAGCTGCCAGAAGAGCGTGCCCATGCAGCGCGGACGCAGACGCCGCCAACCCTCGACCGCCGTCTTGATCGCGATCGCCTGCTGGATCTGCGAGACCCACAGCATACTCTCCGCCCCTTCCGGGAAACGGAAGTAGCGCGCCATCGTCTCCAGCATCCGGCGGTTGCCGCCCGCGTTCTTCTGGTGGTACTCGAAGTCGGGGGCCGTGGGGTTCAGCTGGTCGCGCGGACAGAACGTGGCCGCGACCTCGGGCGACGAAAAACTCTGGTAGCCGAACTCGCTGCAGAAGCGGGGCTTGTATTTGTAGTAGTTGTCGAAGCCCTTGTTCTCGTGCCAGACGGTCCAGTTGTGCATGTCGCCCTTGTTGTCGTTGTGCCAGGCGTCGGAGTAGTCGCCGGGTCCGCCGCAGGGGGAGGAGGGCCAGAACGTGCGCGCGGGGTCGTACTTCGCCACGGCGTCCGCCTCCACCTGCGTGCGCGCCTGGAGGGCCTTGAGGTAGTACGGACGGTCCTTGCGGCTCGGCTCGAACCAGGTGAGCGCGCCGACGCACTCGTTGTCGCCGCACCAGAGGGCGATGGACGCATGGTCGCGGAGGCGGCGCAGCTGGTGCGCGAGCTCCTTCTCGACGCTCGCGAGGAACGCGGCGTCGCCGGGGTAGATCGCGCAGGAGAACATCATGTCGTGCCAGACCATCAGGCCCAGCTCGTCGCACAGTTCGTAGAACGCATCGTGCTCGAACTGTCCGCCGCCCCAGAGGCGCACCATGTTCATGTTCGCCCGTTGGGCGGACGCCAGGAGGTCGCGGTACCGCTCCGGCGTCTGGCGGCTTTCGAACGCATCGCACGGAATCCAGTTCGCGCCCTTGCAGAAGATCTCCTCGCCGTTCACGCGGAAGGCCATGCGCGCGCCCTCCTTGCCGTTCGCGTCCCTGTCCGGCGTGTTCAGCACCTCGATCGTGCGGAGGCCGATCCTGCGCGTCAGCGTCTCGCCGCCCACCCGCACTTCCAGCGGGTAGAGGTGCTGCGCGCCCGCGCCGTTCGGCCACCAGAGCTTCGGGTTCTGCACGTCGATCGCGAGGGCGAGGCGGTTCGCGCCCGCCGCGAGCGAGACGGCCTTCTCCTGCACATGGTCGCCGAGCCGGACCGCGAACGTCGTCGAACCGACCGCCGGGGCCGTCACCTCGGCATGGACCGTTACCGTGCAGCGCGACCGGTCCACCGCGAAGTCCTGGTCGCAGTACACGTAGTCGAGGCGTGCGTCGTCCACCGCGATGAGCGTGACGGGGCCGCAGAAGCCCGTCACCATCTGCGCGAGCCCCCAGTCCCAGCCGCCGTGGCACTGCGGCTTGCGGATCAGCTCGATCGACTTCGCCCACGGCACGTTCGCGATCCGGAACGGGTGGTCGTAGGTCTTCGCGCGCGCGTTCGACTCGTTCTCGGCGCTTTTGAAGACGCCCACGATGCGGTTGTCGCCGGGCTTGAGGAAGCGCTTCACGTCGAAGTCCCAGCGGCGGAAGCGGTTGTCGGTGCGCCCGACCTCCTCGCCGTTGATCTCGATGGTGCAGAAGGTGTCCACGTCCTCCAGGCGCAGCGTGACGCCCTTCGCCCGCAGGAGGGAGGCCGGGACCGTGAAGGAGCGCTCGATCCGCCAGTCCTTCCGCCCCACGTCCTGCGTCAGCAGCTCGTTCTGCCCGAAGAAGGGATCGGGGATCTTCCCGGCCGCGAACAGGGCGGAATGGACGTCGCCCGGAACCTGGATCGGCACGGTGAACTGCACGGCGTTGTCCGCCTCGCGCAGATGCCACACGCCGCCCAGGTCCAGCCGTCCCGCCGCCGTCACCGTCTCGGCCCGCAGCGCGAGCGCCGCCGTCGCCACCGTCATCGCGAAGAGCATCTTCTTCATGTCGTCGTCACCTCGTTTTTCAGCCGAAGATCTTGCCGTAGAACGGCGCCCAGTAGGAAATGACCTGCGTGGCGCCCGCGCGGAAGATCGCGTAGAGCGATTCGCGGGCCGTCGGGTAGAGGTCGCAGTACCCCTTCCCGGCGGCGGCGTGGACCATCGCGTACTCGCCCGAGACGTTGTAGGCCATCACGGGCAGGAGCGTGCGGGCCGCCACCGTCTGGATGAGGTCCAGGTAGAAGAGCGACGGCTTCACCATCAGCGCGTCCGCCCCCTCCGCCTCGTCGAACAGCGACTCGCGGACCGCCGTGCGCGGGTCGCGGAAGCTCGCCTGGTAGCCCTGGCGGTCGCCCTGGGACGGCGCGGAGTTCTCGGCGTCGCGGAACGGGCCGTACATCTGCGAGGCGAACTTGGTCGAATAGGCGACGAGCAGCGTCTTCGCGAAGCCCTCCTCGTCGAGCGCGCGGCGGCTCGCGGCGATCTGGCCGTCCATCATCGCCGACGGCGCCACGCCGTCCGCCCCCGCGCGGGCGTGCGATACCGCCACGCGCGCCAGCATCTCGCAGGCGGCGTCGTTGTCCACGTCGCCCGCCGCGTCGCGCGGACCGCAGTGCCCGTGGCCCGTGTAGGCGCAGAGGCCCACGTCCGTCAGGATGACGAGGTCGGGATAGGCGGCGCGCAGGACGGGGATCGCGCGCTGCACCGCGCCGTGCGGATCCTCCGCCGGCGTGCCGCACTCGTCCTTGCCTTCGCCCTCGTGCTGACCGAAGAGCAGCACGCTCTTCACCCCCTGGGCGACGACGGGCACAAGCTCCTTCACAAGCTCGTCCGCCGACAGAGGGAACTGCCCCGGCATCGAC
>CAKULR010000065.1 GCA_934667295.1 uncultured Kiritimatiellota bacterium | reverse complement strand
CCCGCACTTCACCCGCGTCCAGACGGTCGCGGGGTAGGGGTCGCCGTAGAGGGCGGGGTCGTCGTAGCGCGCCATCTCCTCGTCGAGCCAGGCGCGCGTGCCGAGGGCGTCCGCGCGCTTCAGCAGTTCCGCGCGCGCCTCGCCGAGGTAGCGCACGTCGTCGAGCGCGTAGGAGACCTGGGCGTCGGTGAGCGGACGCTGCATCCAGTCCGTCGTCGTCTCCGTCTTCGCGAGCCCCACGCCGACCGTCTCCTGGAGGAGCTTCTGGAGCGAGAGCCCGGCGGGGAGGCCGGCGAAGGCCGCCGCGAGCTGGGTGTCGAAGACGTGTACGGGCTTCGCGCCCGTGTAGTGGCAGAGGTGGTCGAGGTCCTGGTGCGCGTCGTGGAGCACCTTCACGGTCCCCGCGTCGCGCAGGAGGTCCGCCAGCGGCGCCGTGTCGAGCGCCAGCAGGCAGTCCTCCACCCAGCTCGTCCCGTCCGCCGCCCCCAGCTGCACGAGGGCGAGCCTGGGGCGGTTCGGGTTGCGCCAGACGAACTCGGTGTCCAGCGCGGCGAGGCCGCCCGCCCGAAGGGACGCGCAGACCTCGTTCAGTTCCACGGCGTTGCGGATCATCTCACTTCGCCGTGTCGTCGACCCAGAAGTGCTGGTTCGGCTCCGGCGGCACGTAGCCGTGCGTGGAGCCCTGCACCCACCAGATCTTCTTGTTGCCGGGGATGTTGTTGTACATCTTGGCGAGGCCCGTGGGCGGGCAGCAGTAGTCGCCGAGGCCGGCGCGGGTGATGACGGTCGTGCAGGTCTTCGGGATGCGCTTCGCGAAGTTCGCGGCGTCGTAGTAGCCCATCGCGTCCGTCCAGGGGATGTACCAACCGTCGCTCGCGAGGTTCTGCTTCGGGTCCTTGCGCAGCTTGCCGCTCGTGTACATGTCGCAGCACCAGGTGATACCGCTCTCGGCGCGCGTGAGGCCCTCGCCACAGCCCGCCGCCCAGATTGTCTGCAGACCGCCCTGGCTGCCGCCGGAGGCGATGAGGTCCTTCCCGTTCCAACCGGGCAGCGTCTTCAGGTACTGGAGCGCACGCTTCACGCGCAGCACCATGCCGTTGAAGTAGGCGACCTCGGGGTCCTCGTTCTGCTTCGCGTCGAAGGCGTAGGAGCAGTCATGCGAACGGATCTCCCAGCGCAGCGCCTTGCGGTCCGCCTCCGTCGCGCCGAACGCGGGGAGCTTCTGCCCGTGCGCGTTGATGTTGAGCACGATCTCGTTGTCGCGCGCCCAGCCGGGGGCGTCGTGGCGGCAGGTGTCGCCGCTGTAGCCGTGCGTCTCCAGGCGGCAGGGAAACTTCGCGCCCTGCTCGACGGCCGCCTTCGGAATCGAGAGGTAGCCCGTCACGGGACGCAGCCCCGCACAGGCGATCTGCACGGCATAGAGGCGCGCCTTGGGGTTGCCGCACGGCAGCTCGATGCGGTCGGCCTTGATGGGCACGAGCTTCAGGCGGTCGGCCTGCTTCGCCCAGAAGGCGTCGAAGTCCTTCGGCTCGGGGTAGGACGCCAGCTTGTCGATCTGCACGCCCGCGCCGCCGTCGAAGAAGATGCGGCGGTCGCGGCGCTCGAACTCGTTCTGCGCGCGCTTGCCCTCGGGCGTCGTCGTGTCGCCCGTGTACTTCTTGCGGTAGACCTGCCCCTTCTCGTCGACGAGCTGGGCGCGCACGCGCACGAAGCCGGGGCGGTCGAGCGACGTCTTGACGACGACCGGCTTCGCGAGGTCGGCGGGCACCTTCTCGCCGCACTTCTTCCCGTCGTCGCCGAAGCGTTCCCACTGGATGAACCACTTCCCTTCTGGCAGCTTCTTGATGCCGTCCAGCCTGAGCGTGAACGTCATCTGCTCGCCCGGCGCGTAGTCGATCGCCCGCTTGTCCGTGGAGCCGCGCAGGAGGCCGTTGTCCAGTTCGCCCGCGAAGACGGAGGCGACCGCCAACGCGAACATCGAAAACACCTTGATCTTCATTTCGTTCCTTTCATTGTCGTTCCAAACACGGATAGGTGTATTATCGCACAACCGCCCCCCGATGGCAAGCCGTCAGCGGTTCAGGCCGAGGCGGTCGAGCACCGCCGCCAGCCGCTCGCGCTTCGTCCGCTCCGCCGCGAGCGGCGAGGGGAAGAGGGAGGGCGCGGCCGCCGCTTCGTCCCCCTCCGTGAAGTCCGCCACGCCGAAGCCGACGAGGCGCACGCGGCGACGTCCGCCCTCCGGCCACTCGCGGTCGAAGAGGTCGAGCGCGAGGTGGCGGAACGTGATGTCGTCGCGGGCGGGCAGTTCGAAGCGCGCCTGGCGGGTCACGGTATTGATAAGGGCGTCGCGCAGCTTGAGCCGGGCCGTGCGGGCACGGCGCGGATGCGTCCGCACACGCCGCCCCACGTCCGCGACAAGCTCCAGCAACGTCGCGCTCACCACCGCGCGGTCCGCCTCGTCCACGCCGACCGTATGCTCGCGCGACACGCTCTTCTCCGCCTCGTCCTCCCAGGCGACGACGGAGGCGTCCTCGCCGCACGCATGGGCGCGGATCGCGCGGGACGCCGTTTCGCCCAGCACACGGTCCAGGAAGCGCGGATCGGCCTCCTGCAGGTCGCCGCACGTGCGGTAGCCGTACTTCGCCAGCAGGTCGTTCGTGCGCCGCCCCACGCCCCAGAGGATCCGCACGGGCTGCGGGGCGAGCCAGGCACGGATTTCGTCCGGCTCGAACGGCGTCACGAAGAGGCCGTCCGGCTTCGCCTCCTCGCTCCCGATCTTCGCGAGGAGGCGGTTCGGCGCGATGCCGACCGAGCAGGTGAGGCCGCAGACCGCACGCACCTCCGCGCGGAGGCGTTCACCGAGCGTGCGGGCGTCGCCGAAGAGGTGGACCGTGCCCGAGATGTCGAGAAACGCCTCGTCCACCGACACCCCCTCGACGAACGGCGAGTAGTGGCCGAGGATTTCGAACACCTGGGCCGACACCGCCTGGTAGACGCGCATGCGCGGCTTCACGAAGATGCCGTGCGGACACTTCTCATACGCCGTGCGGCTCGGCATGGCGGAGCGCACCCCGAACACCCGCGCCTCGTAGCTGCACGTGGAGACGACGCCCCGCTCGTGCGGACCCGCCCCCACGATGACGGGCAGCCCGCGCCAGGCGGGATGGTCGCGCTGTTCGACGGACGCGAAGAACGCATCCATGTCAACGTGCAGAACGGTCCGCGCCGCCATCCCCCGCGCCTCCCCCTCACGGCTGTTCCGCGTCCGCCGCCGGGGCGGCCGGCGGCGGGTCGGGCGTCATCCAGTCCAAAACGCCGTAGACGACGGCGTCCGCGATCTTCTTCTGCCGCGTCGGGTTCCACGAACCCTCCTCGCCCTCGGGATGGTTGACGAAGTCGATCTCCAGCAGACAGCTCGGCACGGCGGGGTTGCGGCACACGGCGAGCGACTTCAGCTGGGCCCCCACGTCGGGGACAGGCGCCATCACCTGCGCGACGTGCTTCTGGATGCAGCGCGCGAGGGCGAGCCCGTTCGAGAGCGAGGCGTACGCCGCCGTGTAGCGGGCGACGCGCGGGTCGCGCTGCGGCGCCGTCGAGTTGTGGTGGACCGAGATGAAGGCGTCCACCCGCTCGTCGTAGGCCAGGCGCGGACGCGCCAGCAGGTCGGGGAACGAATCCCCGTCCCGCGTCATGACCACCTGGAACCCCGCCTTCTCCAGCGCGTCGCGGATCGCGCGCGCCTGCATGAGGTTCGCCTCCTTCTCGCGCCAGCCGTGCGGGGAGACCGCCCCGGGGTCGCTGCCGCCGTGCCCGGCGTCCACGCAGATGCGGACGGCGGCGGGCGGTTTTCCGTAGGGCGGCCGGTCTGGGAAGCCGTCGGACGGGTTCGGGGCGATGAGCCCCTTCGGCGGCACGCGCGCCCCCTTCCCCTGCCATGCGACGAAGCGCCGGGGCAGGAAGCCGAGGCGGTTCTCCAGCCAGACCGCAAGCCAGTTCGGCCCCTCCACCTCCGCGCCGCGCAGCACGAACCCCCTCGGCAGGAAGACCAGGCTCTCCGCGCCCTCGATGGACGCGCGCACGCGGTTCTGGAAAAGCTTCCCCGTCGTCTTCCACGCCCCCGCCTCGCCCAGCAGCGGCGACTCGTCCGACTCGACGACCGGCGGCGGCTTCGGCGTCCCCTCCACCGGCTCCGCGACGACGAAGCGCCGTACGAGCCGCGCCCCGCCGCGCGCGACCGTCAGCTCGTTCGTGCCCGGCTGCACGGGGACCATCTGCACGAAGGCCCCCGTGCGGTAGACGGCCGTCGTGGCGCCGTTGACGTACAGCGTCTCGGTGCGCCCCGGATCGACCGCGCCGATCACGTAGGTCTCGGCGACGTCCGGCAGACGCTGCCGGTCCGCCGGGACCGACACCGAGAATCGCTCGCCCCACGCCGCCAACGCCAGCGACGGGAGCATCCAGAGGAGCCCGCGTCTCATTTTGCGGCGGACGGCGGCGTGCCGAGCGTCTTCCGGACGGCGTCGATGAACATGGACGGCGTCACGTCGCGCCCCGGGCACCCTGTGCGCCCGATTTCCCTTTCGCCGCCCGGCGCGAGCAGCACGAACGTGGGGACGCCCTCCACGCCGAAGCGCGCAAGCAGCGCCTGGTTCTGCTTCTGCACCTTCCGCGTGACCTTCGACCGGTTTTCCGGGAAGTCCACCGTCACGCAGACGACGTTCGTCTTCGCCCAGTCGTCCCAGGCCTTTTCGGCGAACACCTTCCGGTCCATCAGCTTGCACCAGCCACACCAGTCGCTGCCCGTGAAGTCGAGCATCATCGGCAGGTTCTTCTCCTTCGAGAGCTTCTTCGCCGCCTCGAAGTCGGCCGTCCACGCCCCGGCGGACAACGCCGCCGAGGCGAACAGCATGCATCCCAGCAGGATCTTCCGCATGTTCTCGCTCCTTTCTAGAAGAGGCCGAGGAACTTCTTCCCCCTCACGGGACGGAGCGTCACGCTCCAGGTCTCCTTCTGGATCGGGAAGATGTACTTCTGCATCGGCTTCGGCCCGCAGCTCGCGCCGCCCAGGCCGAGCTGGCGGCAGTCCAGGTTCAGCACCACCTCCTCGCGCGCGCGGAGCGGTGTGCGGTGGCGCTTCTCGCCGTTGCGGTGGCGGGCGAACTCCAGGTCCTCAAGGCCGTAGTGGAGCGCCTGCACGAACATCGGATCCTCGCTGCTGAACTCGACGCCCGCGCCGGACTCGTCGGTGAAGCGCACCGTGCGCACGTCGCACTTGTACCCGTTGTCCTGCGGACGCACGTAGGGTTCGTACTGGCCGGTGACCGTGCTTTCCCACCAGCCGAGGAAGGACCCCGACTTGCGGTCGACGTAGTTCTCGCGCGGCCCGCGCCCGTAGTACGCCATGTTCTCCAGCGACTTGTCCAGCTTCCACGTCGTCCCCACGCGCGGCAGGGCGGGCGGCATCGCGCCGTGCGGCGTCGCGGTGTTCTTCACCGTCACCGAGCCGTCCGCGCGGAAGGTCCATTCCGCCTCGTGCGCGAAGCCGGCGCTCTTCGAGCCGGTCACCTCCACGGCGGCGACCACGCGCACCACGTTCTCGTCCTGCGGGAAGACGACCTTGAGCGGACGCGCATGGTACCGCAGCTGGGTGAGGCCCGAGGCGTAGAAGCTCCGTTTGCGGTCCTCGCCCCAGGGGTTGCCGTCGCGCAGCCAGCGGTCGTTGTCCGTAAACGCGCGCTCGCAGGTGAACTGCGGCCCGGCGACGACGCCCCGCGCGGGATCGCGGAGGATCGTCTTGCCGTTCATCACGAGCGTGCTGAGCGTGCCGGAGGTGCGGCAGAAGACGGCCTTCAGGCCCTCGCCGCGCACGGTGACGGACTTCTCGTCCTCGACAACGGTCGGACGCACCCCCTCGGCCGCGGCCGGGGCGGGCGGCGCCGCCTTGCGCACGAGCCGCTGGTCGCGGGCGATGACGTATCCCTTCTGCGCCCAGACCGTATCCTCCTTGAGCGCGAAGGAGAAGTTCACGAAGTATTCGCAGCCGGGCTTGAAGACGCCCGCCGGGAAGGCGACCGTGAACGTGCCGCGCGAGAGCGGCGCGACGGACGGCACGTCGAACGCGGAGGAGGCGACGGCCTTGCCGTTCTCCAGCAGCTCCCACGAGCCCGCGAACGCATTCGCGTCCGTGAAGCCGAAGCGGTTCCAGAGCCGCGCGACGCCCGTCTGGGGGTTGAAGTCCTCGACGACGAGGTTGCGGTGGACGTGGCCGACCTCGACGAGCTTCGCGGAGACGTTGCGGAAGGGATCGACGACGCCGTTCACGCAGAACGGCCCGTCGTTCGGCACCTCGTCGTAGTCGCCGCCGTAGGAGAGGAAGCGCGCGCGCCTGCCGGTCTTCGGGCACACGCGGTCCTCGTACTTCCAGACCGCCTGGTCCACCCAGTCCCAGATGCAGCCGCCCATGAGCGCGGGATAGGTGTAGATCACGTCCCAGTATTCCTTGAAGTTGCCCACGGCGTTGCCCATCGCGTGGGCGTACTCGCACATGATGTGCGGCTTGCCGGCGGTGTGCCCGCTAATCGCGAAGCCCTCGCCGCCGCCCTCGCCCTGGATGGAGGCCTTGCCCTTCTCGACGTTGCCGAGCTTGCCGCGCTTCTCCAGCCATTCGACCGACGGGTACATGGTGGAGTCGACGTCCGCGTCCGCGTTGCCGCGCTCCCAGTGGAGGAGGCGCGTCGCGTCGAGCGCGCGGACATCCTTCAGCGCGAGGCGGAAGCCGTCGCCGTGGCCCGTCTCGTTGCCCATCGACCACATGAAGATCGCCGCGTGGTTGCGGTAGTTCAGCACGTGGTTGACGTTGCGCTCCCGGATCGTCTCGAACCACTCCTTGTGGAGGCCGAGGCCGTCCTTCCCGTAGCCGGGCTCGTGCCCCTCGACGTTCGCCTCGGCGATCATGTAGACGCCGTAGCGGTCGCAGAGGTCGTACCAGCTGTGGTGGTTCGGGTAGTGCGAGGTGCGCACGGTGTTGATGTTGTGGCGCTTGAAGAGCGTGATGTCCTTGAGCATGTCGTCCATCGTGACGGTGCGCCCGTTGTCGGGACTGCACTCGTGGCGGTTGACGCCCTTGAACTTGATCGCCTTGCCGTTGAAGCGCACCTCGTTCTTCACGATCTCCACGTGCCTGAAGCCCACGCGGCAGGCCCGCACGTCGTCGCCGGCCCTCATCACGAGCGTGTAGAGGTAGGGGTCCTCCGCGCTCCACGGACGGGCCTTCTTCACGACGAGCTCGCCGTCCTTGACGTCGCCGACCTTCTTGAAGGCGGCGTCGTAGAGGGTGGCGGAGACCGGGGCGGTACCGCCCACGACCTTCGTCTTCAGCTTCAGCTTCCAGTCGATGAACGGACGGTCCGGCACCGTCTCGACGAAGAAGTCGTCGAGGCGCACCTTCGGCGTGGCGAAGAGGCTGACGTCGCGGTAGATGCCCGAGAAGCGGAACATGTCCTGGTCCTCAAGGAAGCTGCCGTCGCACCAGCGGTAGACCTCCACCGCGAGCTGGTTGTCGCCGTCCTTGAGGTACTTCGTCACGTTGAACTCGCTCGGCAGCTTGGAATCCTCGGCGTAGCCGGCCTTCTGCCCGTTGACCCACACGTAGTAGGCGCTGTACACGCCGTCGAAGCGCAGGAAGACCTCGCGCCCCTTCCACTCCGCCGGCACGCGGAACGTGCGGCGGTAGGAGGAGACGGGGTTGTAGTTGCCCTTGTCCGTGTCGCGGTCGCGGATGGTCGGATGCGCGACGTCGCGCTTGGGGTCCCAGGCGTGCGGGTAGCGCACGTTCGTGTAGCCGGGCGAGCCGAAGCCGCGCATCTCCACGCAGCTCGGCACGTCGATCGTGAACCACTCCGAGTCGTCGTAGTCGGTCTTCCAGAAGTCGAGCGGGCGCAGCGCGGGGTCTCCGCACCAGCTGATCTTCCAGTCGCCGTTGAGGGAGAGGCGGTACGGCGTCGCGGGTTCGAGGTCGTCCGTCAGCGCCGCCTTTTCGTCCGCAAGCGGCATCGAGTAGGCGCGCGCGGGCTCGCGGTTTCGCGAATTGACCGCCGGGTTTTCCCAGTCGTTCGGGGGGGCGGCGAACAGCGCCGTCGCGGTTGCAAGGGTCAGAAGGCACGTCTTCATGTACAGACCCCGCTTAGCCGAAGAGCTTCGAGAAGAAACCGCCGCCCGTCGCCGTGGACGCATAGCCGACGAACGGCTTGCCGTTCACCATCACCTGGCGCTCCTTTTCGCAGAAGGTCGCGCGCATGCCCGTACGCGCGGCGGCGTTCGCCATGATGAGGGCGATCGCGTGCGAATAGCCGGCCTCGATCGGCGCGTTCGGGTTCCTGCGCGCGCGGACGCACTCCATCCAGTTGCGCATGTGCGCGGAGGTGAGCGCGTCACCGCCCGTGTTCGCGCTCGTGACGACCGTCTCCTTCGGCGCGGGCAGGTCCGTCTCCTTCCACTTCTTCGTCTCGACGCCCTCGTTCGTGACCTTGCCGGTGCCCATGTCGATGCAGCCGTTCGGACCGAAGTACTTCTCGATGGGCGACTCGCGGTTCGGATTCGCGCCGCCGCCGCAGTTGTGCTGGTGGCTCTGGAACACGCACTGGAACCCCTTGCCCTTCACGCCGCTCTCGCCGTATTCGAGGATGGTCGTGAACGTGTCGTAGCTCATGCGCCCGTCGGCCCACTGGTAGAGGCCGCCCGAGGAGACCGCGCTCTTCGGGTAGGGGATGC
>CAKULR010000064.1 GCA_934667295.1 uncultured Kiritimatiellota bacterium | reverse complement strand
GGGTAGGGTGGCGTACCGTGCCATCGGTCGGAGGTACGGTCACGCAGGAACGCGACCCTCCCCGTTCGAACGCCATGTGTTGGGTCTGTTCGGGTGTCACGTGTAAAGCCCGTTCGGGCGCCACGCGCCGAGGGCGGCGCGGGTACTTCGCGCGCCGGGTCAATTCAAGCCGGGTCAATCCAGACGCTGCGCGCTGGATTGTTTCGCGCGTGGGGGTGTTTTGAGACTACGTGCAGGCGGCTGCGAAGATTTCGTGTGGTTCGGCCATACGGCCGACGCCTTCGGTGCCACAGGCGAGGTCGCCGGCGCCCGGTTGGACAATGCGCACGCCCCGCTCCCGCAACAACGTGAGATTTGCCTGCGTCGCGGGATTCAGCCACATGCCCGCGTTCATCGCGGGCGCGACGAGGATTGGCGCACGCGTCGCGAGCGCAACCGAACTCAGGAGATCGTCCGCAAGACCGTGCGCCATCTTCGCGAGGATGTTCGCCGTCGCCGGGGCGACCACCACAAGGTCCGCGCTCTCCGCAAGGCCGATGTGCTCCGGCTTCCAGTCCAGCGGTTCCGTGAACATCTGGTTCTGCACGGGATTGCGGCTCAGCGTGCGGAACGTGAGCGGCGTCACGAACTCCTTCGCGTGATCCGTCATGACGACGTGGACGTCGTCGCCGTGTTTCACCAGCAACCGCACCAGTTCGCACGCCTTGTAGGCGGCAATCGACCCGGTGACTCCAATGACGACCTTTCTTGCCATGCGGATAGTATAGCAAAAAAGAGACGAAATTCCCCCTTGTTCACACCGCCGTCTTTTGATAAACTACACCTCGTTTTCCACAAAGGGAAGCATCGGGCGCCTAGCTCAGTTGGTTAGAGCACTACCTTCACACGGTAGGGGTCACTGGTCCGAGTCCAGTGGCGCCCACCAGTCAACCAAAAGAGAACTCTCGCGAAACGCGAGAGTTTTTTTGTTTTACCCGCCCTTCTCCTTCGGTGCGTTACGGCGCAGGGACGGAAACGGCGAGCGGACCATGCGGGGTCGGGATCGTCGCGCGCATGCCCTCCGCGCCCGGAATCGGCTTCATTTCGTGCGAGGCCCAGCCGTCGGCGGTCGGCTTCACGCCCATCGCCTCCGAAACGAAGAGGAACGCGGGCCAGGCGCTCCAGGCGTGGCAGAGGCTCTTGCCCCACTTGCGTCCGTAGAACGCATACTGCGCATCGCCCTGCGCGGAGGCGTCGAACCCTTCCCAGAACGTCGTCGCGCCCGCATCGAGCATGGCGCCGAACGTCTTCTCCAGTCCGGCGAAGAACGCCGCGTGGAAGCCCGCGCGATTGAGCGCCACGAGTTCCCAACCGTAGACATAGGGCGTGCCCACGGGCTGCAGGTCGTCCTTCACGAGCTCGGCGCCGATGCGCCGCGCCTTCGCCGCATCCGCCACGTCGAAGACGACGGCGTAGATGTTCGCCTGGCGGGCGAAGGCGGGCGTTGCGTCGGGATTGACGCGGTAGAGTCCGCGCGCCTCGTCCCAGGCGACCGCGTTCAGGTTCGCGCGCACGCGCGCCGCAACCGCCCGGTAGTCCGCCGCACGGGCATCCCGCACGCGGTCCGCAAGGCGCGCCGCAGCGTCGAGCGCCCCAGCCCAAATCGCCTGGAGGGCCGTGTGGGAACGGGGACCGGCCCAGTCGATGAACACCCAGTCGAGCCCCTTCACGACGAATCCCCGTTCATCCGTGCGGGCAAGGAGGTCTTCGATGCGCCCCTTCACGCGCCACCAGCGTGCGTCGAGAAACGCGCGGTCGCCGAAGTACCGCTGGTAGAGGTCGTGGGAGACGATGAGCCACATCGAATAGGTCACGATGCCGTTCACGTCGCCCTCGTAGGCATCGAGCACCGAGAGGGAGCGACGGACAATCTCCGCATCGCCGAAGACATAGGCGTCAGCGAGGAGCGAAACGGCGAGATCCCCGCCCCACGGCATCCGGTCGCGCTTGAGGCCGTCGACGAGGAAGTCAAGCGCACAGAGCCGCGTCGTGCGCACGCCGACCTCGCGCAACCGTACATGGCGCGGATTCGGCGACGCGAACGTGCCGACCTCCTCCATCGGACGCCCGACCGGCACGACCTTCACGCCCGATACGTCCGTTCCCCTGAAGCGCAGATAGCGGAACGCGAGGGCTGTCTCGGCGCGCCACCGTCCATCCGCCACCTGCCGCATGCGCGGGAAATATTCCAGGCGTGAAAGGTCCTCCTCGGCGAGTTCCGGCAGCGACTCGCCGACGAAGAGGCGCGGTTCGGCGGGGGACGCACACTCGACAAAGGCCAGCGTCTCCGCCCCCGCATCGTAGTACCCGTTCGTCGCGACGAGTCCCGCGAACGCGCGGTCCTCGGGCAGGTCGTCGCGGTGGGGCGGCGTCTCGCCACCCGGATAGACCGCAGCCGGACGCCACACGCCGTCGAACGTCTGCGCCTCCCAGCCCCGGACCGGACTACGGAGCGCGCCCACGTCGCGCCATCCCTCGTAGGACGACACGACCAGATAGCCGTCCTTCCACTGCGCCTTGGCCGCATGCGCGAGGGCGAACGGCGGCTGTGCCGCCTCGGCGCACCTGATGCGGAACCGGCATCCCTTCCGAAACGCCGGAATCCGCCCCGGATGGTCCGCGCTCATGCCCACGCGCCGCGATTCGTCGTGCATCGCCTCCAGGCGGTAGAGCTCGAAATCCATCTGGGCGTAGTGCCACAGGTTCGTGCCGCCGCAGACGGCAAGCGGCAACAGGGCGCAGATCCAAAGACAGTTCTTCATGGGCGTAGTATAGCAATCCCCGGTCGGACCTGTAAAGCGTTCCGCGCCGGCCCGCCGCGTCCGCATTGTCCTTGAGCCACCTTGAGACCTGTGTTATACTGCATGAACAGTCAATTCCATGAACAAAGGAACGAACACATGTCGAAACTCTTGAAGATGGCCACCCTCTGTACCGGGCTCCTGGCGGGCGGCCTGTCCGGCTGCTGCTCAACCGACCGCGCGGCCCCCCAGGAGGTGCGGGTCGGTACCTACAACATCCGCCTGGGGACGGGCGACATGGGCACGCCCAACGCCTGGGAGGCGCGCAGGCAGGACCTCGTCGCGTTCATCCGAAAGCTGGACCTCGACGCATTCGGCCTCCAGGAGGTGCGCCCGGAACAGGCGGCCTACCTGCGCGAACAGCTGCCGGAATACGCTTTCGTGGGCGAACACCGCGGGGAAGACCGGAAGTCCGACGAAGCCTCGCCCGTCTTCTACCGCAGGAACCGCTTCGAGGCGCTGAAGAGCGGGACGTTCTGGCTGTCGGAGACGCCGGACGTTCCCGGACGCAAGGGCTGGGGCGCGGCGTGTCCGCGCGTCTGTTCCTGGATGTGGCTGAAGGACCGTAGGTCGGGGCGTACCTTCTGCTTCGCCAACACGCACACGGACCATGTCTCCGCCCTCGCCCGCAAGGAGGGCATGCTGCTCATCATCCAGCGGATGAAGGAATTCGGCGGCGGCGCCCCCATCGTGTTCACGGGCGACCACAACTGCCGCGAGAACGAGGAACCCGCCCAGGCCGTGTCGAAGATCCTCGCGAACGCCCTCTTCGCGACCGAGACGCCGCCGGCCGGGCCGTGGCGCACCTTCACCGGCTGGAACTACCGCGTGAACGAGGTTTCAGCCGCAGAGGCGCTGAAGCTGCCCGTCGAGACGCGGAACGCCCGCACGGGTTCGCCGGACTGCGGCCCCCGCATCGACTACATCTACGTCACCCCGGGCGTACGGGTGAAGGACTACGCCACGCATGCGGACACGCGCCCCGGCACGACGCTCTACCCCTCCGACCACTTCCCGGTCACGGCGACGATCGAACTCTGATTTTCCCGCGAAATCCCGGAAAACCAAAACCCACCGCATCATCGGCGGTGGGTATCTTATTTAATGGTGGGCTATAGTAGATTCGAACTACTGACCTCTTCCATGTCAAGGAAGCGCTCTAACCAACTGAGCTAATAGCCCTTTGAAAGGAACGGGTGAGAGTATACCAAACGCCGAGGTGGCGGTCAATGGGAAATCCAGGGAAAAATCGTCTGCCGGCGGGAGGGCGGCTCATGCACGCACGGCGGGCTGCAGATAGAGCGGCAGCGGCTCGGGCTTCGGGAGGGAAGGATCCGCAAGCGCGACTTCGACGAGGCGCTGCGCGAGCGGCACGAGCGAACCCTTGTAGTGGTGGCCGAACACGCCCTGGAGCAGCTGTTCGATGCGCGCGCCGTCCGGCGTGACGACCGCGTAGTGCTCGGGCACCGCATTCGCGAGTTCGTCCTTCGAGACGAGGGCGAAGTCCTTCACGCACGCAACGCCCTCGTAGAGGACGACCCAGAAACGGTCGCGGCGGGCATCGCCGACAACGGCCGTGCGGGCGCCCGCGCGCGTCAGTGCGTAGGTCGAGGGCAGGCCGACGACCTCCGTCGTCTTCGCCGTATTCCCGAGGACCAGGCCCTGGGCGAAGGCGAGGGCCGCGCGGATGCCGGCGAACGAGCCGGGGCCCTGTCCGACGAGAATCCGGTCGAGGTCGGTCACGGCGAGGCCGTTGGCCGCCAGGAATTCGCGTATCTTCAACGGCCACTCGGCGCTGCGGGCGTCCAGGCCCGCGAACACGCGGCCGACGACCTTGCCGTCCTTCGCCACGGCGACGCTCTGCGTGTCCGTCGAACGGTCAATGGCAAGCATGTTCATGGTGCGCCCTACCTGCCCTTCGTCGCCTGCTGCTGGAGCCAGGCCTCGATGAACGGCTGGATGTGGCCGTCCATGACGGCGTTGACGTCGGAGGTCTCCACCTCGGTGCGGAGGTCCTTGACCATCGTGTAGGGGCAGAAGACGTAGGAGCGGATCTGCGAGCCCCAGCCGTTGGCGGACTTCGCCCCGTAGAAGCGGTCCATCTCGGCGCGCTTCTGGTCCTCGTAGTATTCGTAGAGCTGGGCGCGCAGCATGTTCAGGGCCTTTTCCTTGTTCATGTGCTGCGAACGTTCCTTCTGGCAGGCCACGACGATGCCGGTGGGCAGGTGGGTGAGGCGCACGGCGGAGTCCGTCTTGTTGACGTGCTGGCCGCCCGCGCCGCCGGAGCGGTAGGTGTCGATGCGCAGATCCTCGTCCTTGATCTCCACGTCGATGTCGTCGGCGATTGCGGCGACCGTCTCGACGGAGGCGAAGGAGGTCTGGCGGCGCTTGTTCGCGTCGAACGGCGAGATGCGCACGAGGCGGTGGATGCCACGCTCGGCCTTCATCGTGCCGTAGGCGTAGGGGCCCTCGATGCGGAAGTAGACGTCCTTCAGGCCGGCCTCTTCGCCGGGCTGCTGGTCGTATTCCTCGACCTTCCAGCCCTGCTCCTCGGCGTAGCGCTGGTACATGCGGTAGAGCATCGAGACCCAGTCGCACGCCTCGGTGCCGCCCTGTCCGGCGTGGAGCTTCACGAAGACGTTGCAGGCGTCGAACTTGCCGCCGAGCAGGGACTGCATGCGGAGCTTGCCGAAGAACTCGTCGGCCCGGTCGCACTCCGCCATCGTGTCCTTCAGCGCGGTCTGCTGCGCGGGCCCCTCCTCCATCTCGGCAAGTTCGAGCATCACGGCGGCGTCCTCGACGGTCTTCGTGAGCGAGTCGAACGGCCCCACGTACGCGCGCTCGGCATTCGTGGCGGCGATGACCTCCTTGGCCTTCGCCTGGTTGTTCCAGAACTCGGGTTCGGCCTGCTTCGCCTCCAGGGAGGCCAGCTTCGCGCGGCGGTCGGCGATCTTCACGTAGTCGGCCATCTCGGCGACGCGCCGCTTCAGGTCCGCGATCCGCTGGCTCACCTCTTCGACTTCCAGCAACTTCTCTTTGACTTCTTCTGCCATAATTCCTCGTGTCCAGAATGCCTTAACCGCTTAATTGCCTAACCAACTTAACGACTTAACCACTTCACCACTTAATCACTTAACTGCTTATTCTGTGCGTGGGGGCAGTTGGGACAGGTCCCCGCCAGCGACGGATCGCGTCCGTCGAAGCAGTAGGTGCAGATCCTGTCCTTCGGCAGGCCGATGGCCGCCACGAGGTCGTCAAGGCGCTGGTAGGCGAGGGAGGTGAGGCCGAGGTTCTTGCGGATGTACTCGACCATGCCCTTGTACTCGGGCGAGTCCGGGTCCTGGTACTTCACGATGCTGGCCTCCTCGTTCGCCCCCTCCTGCTCGCGGATGTAGCGGCGCGTGATGAGGTCGTAGACGCTCTTCGAGCGCGAGAAGTTGAGGAAGCGGCAACCGTAGAGGAGGGGCGGACAGGCGATGCGCATGTGCGCCTCCTTCGCGCCGTAGTGGTAGAGGCGCTTCGCCTGGTTGCCGAGCTGCGTGCCGCGCACGATGGAGTCGTCGCAGAAAACGAGGCGCTTGTCGCGGATGAGGCCGGGGATGGGGATGAGCTTCATCGAGGCCACGCGGTCGCGCTGGCGCTGGTCGCCCGGCATGAAGGAGCGCGCCCAGGTGGGCGTGTACTTCACGAACGGGCGCGCGTACTTGAGGCCGGCCTCGTGGGCGTAGCCGAGCGCGTGGGAGGTCCCGCTGTCGGGCACGCCGCCCACGCTGTCCGCCTCCACGGGGTTCCGGCGCGCGAGGAAGCCGCCGCAGCGGTAGCGCGCCATCTCCACGTTGCGGCCCTCGTAGGAGGAGGCCGGGTAGCCGTAGTAGACCCAGAGGAAGGAGCAGATGGCCATCGTGTCGCCGGGCTCGACGACGGTGCGGGCGCCGTCCGGCGTCATCACGACGACCTCGCCGGGGCCGAGGTCGCGCAGATGCTCGTAGCCGAGGTTCGCGAGCGCGCAGGATTCCTGCACCGCGATCGTCGCGCCGTCGCGCCGCCCGAGGACGACCGGCGTGCGGCCATAGCGGTCGCGCATCGCGTAGAACGTGCCGTCCGACGTCACGAGCAGCAGCGAGAGGCTGCCCTCGACCGCCGCCTGGACGCGCCGGAGGCCGTCGACGATCGTGTCCTGCGAGGCGATGATCGCCGAGACGAGTTCCGTCGGGCCCAACGCGCCGGAGGTCGTGGAATACTGCAGCTGCGCGTGGCGGTTCTCGAAGAGCTCGTTCTTCAGCGCCTCCATGTTCGCGACGAGCCCCACCGTCACGAGCGCGTAGACGCCGAGGTGGGATTCCATCACGAGCGGCTGCGGATCGGTGTCGGAGATGACGCCGATGCCGGCGTGTCCGCGAAAATGGGCGAAATCCTGCTCGAACTTCGTGCGGAACGGCGCATTCTGGATGTTGTGAATCGCCCGCAGGAACTTCCCTCCGGGTTCAAGCACCGCCATGCCGCCACGGTGCGTTCCCAGATGGGAATGGTAGTCGATGCCGAAGAACAGGTCCGTAACGCAGTCTTCGCGTGAAATCACGCCGCAAAATCCGCCCATGATGCCTCCAAAATTAACGTGGAGGACAGTATACCAAAACCACGCCGCCCCCGCAATCGGAATGGATTATGCTATACTAGCGGCCATGAAGATTCTGCAGATTCTGCCGTCCCTTCAGATGGGGGGCGTCGAACGGGGTACGATTGAGATCGCGCGGGCCCTCCGGGACGCGGGAATCGCGAACGCGGTCGCCTCGCAGGGAGGCCCCATGGTCAAGATGCTCGACGAGCTGGAGATTCCCCACTTCACCCTGCCGCTCATGAGCAAGAACCCCTTCACGATCCGCCGGAACGCGGCCCGCCTTGCCGACCTCGCGAAACGGGAGGGCTTCACCCTGATGCACGTCCGGTCGCGCGCGCCGGCCTGGTCCACCCACTGGGCGTCGAAAAAGTGCGGAATCCCGTGGATTTCGACCTTCCACGGCGTCTATGGAACGAAACCGAAAGCCCTCAAGATCCCCTACAACCGCGTCATGCTGAAGGGACTGCGCACCATCTGCGTCTCGGACTACGTGCGGCGGCACATCCTGGAGACCTACCACCCCGACCCCGCACGGCTCGTGTGCATCCCACGCGGGGCGGACACCGACCTCTTCCGTCCCGACGCCGTCACGCCCGAACAGGCCGAGCAGAAGAAGTGCGCCTACTACCATTTCCCGAAGGACCTGCCGATCATCACCCTTCCCGGCCGCCTCACCTTCTGGAAGGGCCAGACCGTCTTCCTCGAAGCCCTCGCCCACATGCGCCACAAGCGTGTCGGCGTCCTCTTCATCGGCTCCGACCAGGGGCGCACCGACTATTCGGACCACCTCCGCGAACTCGCCTCCCGCCTCCCCGGCGAGACGCAGGTCGTCTTCCGCGACCACACCCGCGAAATGCAGAAGGTCTACGCCCTCAGCGACATCGTCGTGAACGCCTCCTCCGCCCAGCCCGAGGCGTTCGGCCGCACGATCCCCGAAGCCCAGGCGATGGGACGGCTCGTCGTCGCCACCGCCCACGGCGGCGCGTGCGAGACGATCGAGGACGGCAGGACCGGCTGGCTCGTCCCCCCAGGCGACGCCCCCGCGCTCGCCGCGAAGCTGGACGACATCCTCGACCTCTCCGCCGAACGCAGGGCACAGGTCCAAGCCGCCGCCCTCGCCTCCGTGCGCGCGCACTTCTCCGTCGCGAAGATGTGCGCTGCGACGCTCGCCCTCTACCGCACGCTGGCGCCGTGACGCCGCGTCAGATCTCCTCGCAGAGCACCACGTCGCCGCCGTGGAAGACGAGGACGATGCGGTGGAGCGTGACCGTTCCGCCGTTCTCGCGCAGGTTCCAGGCACGGGCGAGGTCGTGGTCGACCACGTAGCGGTCCAGCTGGGCAATGACCCCGCCCCGGCTCAGATTGCATCCAATGTCTCGCGCGGGACGCGATCCGTCGTTTCGGGAGGGACGCGCTCCGTCGCGTCCGCGGACGGCACGGAGGCCGTCCCGCCCGACTTCGCGGGGGCCCCC
>CAKULR010000063.1 GCA_934667295.1 uncultured Kiritimatiellota bacterium | reverse complement strand
CCTAAAACCTTCCCCAACCTTCCCCCCCAACCTTCAACCCGCGCTAGCGCGCATCGCTGGAATCGGGAATACTACCGTTCAGCAAAATGACCTCAAACGACGAATATGTTCTTCAGCTCCTTCGCGAGAAGGGCTATGTGACCGCCGAGCAGCTGGACGTCGCGTCGAAGGCGATGCGCGAGGGCGACGAGACCACGCTGGACGTGCTGGTCGCCTCGGGCGCGCTTTCCGAGGACGACGTGCTCGGAACGATCGCCGACACGTTCGGCATCAAGTACGTGAGCATCGACCCTGCCGGGATCGATCCGGAAGTCGGCAAGGAGATCACGCCGGAGATCGCGCACAAGTACGGCGTCGCGCCCGTGATGGCCGATGCCGACTCCGTGACGGTCGTCCTGTCGGACCCGATGGGCTACGACGCGGTGGACTCGCTTCGCTACGTGCTGCACGGCAAGGACGTGCAGGCCGTGCTCGCCCCCTCGGAAGAGGTCAAGGCGGTGATGGAGAAGCTCTATCCGACCGGTGCCGACCAGGTGACGACGCGGAACGACGACGGCTACGGCGGCGACGAGTCGGCGAGCGGCGACGACGCGCCGGTGATCCGCCTCAGCACGATGATCCTCTCCAACGCGATCAAGATGAAGGCCTCCGACATCCACCTGGAGCCGATGGAGAAGGAGTTCCGCGTGCGCTACCGCATCGACGGCGCGCTCCGGAAGATGGACTCGCCGCCGAAGCGCCTGCAGGGCGCCATCATCTCGCGCATCAAGATCATGTCGAAGATCAAGATCTCCGAGAAGCGCATCCCGCAGGACGGTCGCATCCAGGTGAACGTGGGCGGGCGCGACCTCGACCTGCGCGTCTCGACGGTGCCGACGAACCACGGCGAATCGATCGTGATGCGTATTCTCGACAAGTCGAACCTCTCGCTCGGCCTGCCGCAGCTCGGGTTCCTCTCCGACGACCAGAACAAGTTCGAGCGCTTCATCCACCTTTCCGACGGCGTGGTGCTCGTGACGGGGCCGACGGGCTCGGGCAAGTCCACGACGCTCTACGCGGCGCTCGGGCAGATCAACCTGCCGGACCGCAAGATCATCACGGTGGAGGACCCGGTCGAATACCAGATGTCGGGCATCAACCAGGTGCAGGTGAACCGCGACGTGGGCCTCGACTTCTCGGCCGCCCTGCGCTCCATCTTGCGTCAGGCCCCGAACATCGTGATGATCGGCGAAATCCGCGACGAGGAGACGGCCGGCATCGCGATGGAGGCGGCCCTCACGGGCCACCTCGTGTTCTCCACCCTCCACACGAACGACGCCCCCTCCGCCATCACCCGTCTGACGGACATGGGCTGCAAGCCGTTCCTCGTCGCCTCCGCCGTGCGCGCCTGCCTCGCGCAGCGCCTCGTGCGCGCGATCTGCCCGAACTGCAAGGAGGAGTACACGCCGACGGAGCGCGACCTCAAGATGCTCGGCTCGATCGCGAAGGTCATCCCCGAGCACATGTACGTGGGCAAGGGGTGCGCGAAGTGCAACGGCGGCTACAAGGGGCGCAAGGGCATCTTCGAGATCTTCGAGGTGGACGACACGATCCAGCGCCTCATCTTCGACCACGCCCCCTCCACGGTGCTGCGCGAGCGCGCCCGCGAGATGGGCATGCGCACGCTGCGCGAGGACGGCATGCTGAAGGTCGCCTCGGGCATGACCTCCCTCCGGGAGGTGCTGCAGGCGACGATGGGCGACGCCGACTGACGGAGGGACGGCGATGGCGGGCGACATTACCATGCGGGATCTGCTGCAGGCGACGATCGACGAGAATGCGTCCGACCTGCACATCCGCGCATTGATGCCGCCGGAGCTGCGCGTCCACGGCGAGCTGGTGCCGATCTCCGACGAGGTGTTCACGGAGGAGGAGACGCGGCGGCTCTGCCAGGAGATCATGACGCCCGGCCAGATCGCCGGCGTGGAGCGCGACGGCGGCGCCGACTTCGCGCTCTCGCACGAGGACGGCACGCGCTTCCGCGTCTCCGTCTTCAAGGAGCGCGGGCGCTGGGGATGCGTGCTGCGCATGATCCCCTCCACGCTGCTCACGCTGGAGCAGATCGGTCTGCCGGAATCCGTGAAGGACCTGCTCTTCAAGCCGCGCGGGCTGATCCTCGTGACGGGCCCGACGGGTTCGGGCAAGTCCACGACGCTCGCCTCGATGATCGACGTGATCAACCGAGAGCGCGGCGTCCACGTCATCACGATCGAGGACCCCATCGAGTTCTACCACACCTCGCGGCAGTCGCTCGTCACGCAGCGCGAGGTCGGCAGCGACGTGCCCTCCTTCGCCGAGGCCATCCGCCGCGCGCTGCGGCAGGACCCCGACGTGATCCTCGTCGGCGAGATGCGCGACCTGGAGACGATCGGCGCGGCCATCGCCGCCGCCGAGACCGGCCACCTCGTCTTCGGCACGCTCCACACGACCGGCGCGGTGGAGACGATCGACCGCATCGTGGACGCCTTCCCCGTCGACGTGCAGGACCAGGTGCGCATGCAGCTTTCCGTCGGCCTGCAGGCCGTCATCTCCCAGATCCTGCTGCCCCGGCTGGGGACGGACGGCCAGGTCCACGGGCGCATCGCCGCGTTCGAGATCATGCTCGCGACGCCCTCGATCCGCAGCCGCATCCGCGACAAAAAGACCTTTCAGATTCGCTCGGACATCCAGACCGGGGCGAAGTACGGCATGGTCACGCTTGACGCATGCCTTCTCGACCACTATCGCAATGGCTTCATCTCCTACGACGACCTCATCACGAAGTCGCAGGAGCCCGACACGGTTGTCGCGAAGCTTAATGAAGAAATGGGACGTCGCTCATGACTCAACAGTTTGATCCGCTGCTCGACCTCTTGGTCCAGAATGGCGTGCTCGACAAGGACGGTGTCGACACGATCCGCGAGGAACAGGCCAATTCGGGCGGCAAGACCGTCCGCGAAATCATCGTGGACGGCGGCTACCTGGACGAGGACACCCTGCTCGGCATGATGGCGGCCTACCAGGGCTGCGAGGTCGTGGACCTCTCGAAGATGGAGCTCGACGACGACGTCGTCAACGCCATCCCCGCCTCCATCGCGCGCATGTACAACGTCCTCTGCGTGGGCGTGGACGGCAACAGCGTCACGCTCGCGACCTCCAGCCTCGTCGACCCGCGCGTCGCCGACGAGGTCGCCTTCTCCCTCTCGAAGGAGGTGCGCTTCGTCATGGCGCGCGAGAAGGACGTGAACGAGCGCATCGCCCAGCACTACGGCGACGCGAGCGATTCCGTGGCGGACATGCTCAAAAGCCTCGGCGAGGGCATGGAGGGCGACGAGAGCCTGAAGGGCGACCCGAACGACGTGGCCGCCCTCGAAGGCGCGGCGAACAACAACGCCGTCGTCAAGTTCGTCAACATGATCCTCTACCAGGGTGTCGTGGACCGCGCGGCCGACATCCACATCGAGCCCTTCGAACACGACTTCAAGATCCGCTACCGCGTGGACGGCGCCCTCTACGAGGTGAAGGCCCCGGACGTCTCGATGGCCCCCGCCATCATCTCCCGCGTGAAGATCATGGCGAACCTCAACATCGCCGAGCGCCGCATCCCGCAGGACGGCCGCATCGCGATCACCGTGGCCGGCCGCCCCGTTGACCTGCGCGTGAGCTGCCTGCCGACGACCCACGGCGAGTCCGTCGTGATGCGTATCCTCGACCAGAGCGCCACGTCGCTCGACCTGGAGAACGTGGGCCTGCCGGAGGACGTCTACGAGCAGATCACGATGGACATCGAGAAGCCGAACGGCATCATCGTCGTGACCGGTCCGACGGGTTCCGGCAAGACGACGACGCTCTACTCCGTGCTGCGCCGCATCAACACGATCGACTCGAAGCTGCTCACCGCCGAGGAACCGGTCGAATACGACATGGACGGCATCGTGCAGGTGCCGATCAACCACGAGGTCGGCAACACGTTCGCGAAGGTGCTGCGCGCCTTCCTGCGCCAGGACCCCGACATCATCATGGTCGGCGAGATCCGCGACCTCGAAACGGCCGAAATCGCCATCCAGGCCGCCCTCACCGGCCACCTCGTGTTCTCCACCCTCCACACGAACGACGCCGCCGGCGCCGTGATGCGCTTCGTCGACATGAACGTGGCCCCCTACATGGTGGCCTCCACGCTCGAAGCCGTGCTCGGCCAGCGCCTGCTCCGCACCTGCTGCAAGGACTGCAAGGAGGGCTACGACCCGGACGACGAGACGCTTGACCGCATCAACCTCCACCGCGACGAGATCGGCGGACGGCAGTTCTTCTTCGGCAAGGGCTGCAAGACCTGCAACGGAACGGGCTACAAGGGACGCAAGGCGATCTTCGAGTACCTGCGCGTCACGAACCCGATCCGCGAGCTCATCAACGCCCGCTCCCCCACGCTCATCATCCGCGAAAAGGCCCGTGAGCTCGGCATGCGCACGATGCGCGAGGACGGCGTGCGCGCCATCCTCGACGGCTACACGACCGTGGACGAGGTGCTGCGCTACACCTGATTGATCGATGTGCGCGGTAGACTCGCGCACGAAGAACACCGTGACGGAGAAGGATCCGGGTGCCGCATCCCTGGTAGGGCGCGACGTCCTCGGCGCGCCGTGCCAACGGGGACGCCTACGAGAACGCCATCGTGTACGCGGGCCGCCGGGACGTCGGCCCCTACCACGTCGCGCCCACGTCACGTACCCACGTCACGTACCCACGTCACGTACCCTTGGTAGGGCGCGACGTCCTCGGCGCGTGGTGTCCGGTAGCCGGGAGGGTCGCGCTCCCGCGCGACCGCCGTTCCCCACAGCGCCACGCTCAGGGGGTATGTGCGGTCTGTTCGGCGAGCGACGTCGCGAGGCCGAGCCAGTCGTCGTTCGACAGCTGCTCGGCGCGCGCGGTCGATTCGACCACGCCCTTGAAGATCGCGCCGAGCTGCTTGCGGCGGTGTTCGAACGCCTGTTTCGTGAGGCGGTGGAAGAGGGCGCGTGCCGCCGGGTCGAGCGCGTCGTTGCGGTGGTGCCGCACGAGCTTCACGACGGTGGAGCCGATTTCGGGACGCGGCCAGAAGCAGCTCGCCGCCACCTTCCGCACGGCCTTCACGTCGTAGTCAAGCTGCGCCCACACGCCCGCGAGCCCGCGCGTCTTCGAGCCGGGGCCCGCCGCCAGGCGGTCCGCCACCTCGGTCTGCACGAGCACGACCAGCACCTCCGGGGGCTGGGCGGACTGGGCGGGGGCGACGCGCTGGATGAGTTCGAGGAGAATGCGCGTGCCGGCCTGGTAGGGCAGGTTCGAGACGAGGAAGGGGAAGCCGTCGCAGGAACCGGCCTTGATGCAGTCGAGCGCGTCGCCCGCGACGACCGTGAGCGCGGGCGGATTGCCGAGGGAGGCGGCGAGCCGCGCCGCGAGGACGGGATCCTTCTCGATGGCCGTGACGGCGGCGCCGCGCCGCAGCAGCTCCTCGGTCAGCACGCCGAGGCCGGGGCCGATCGCCAGCACGCGGGCAGCCGCCTCCGGGAGACCCGCCGCGTCGACGATCGCCTCCAGGGCGTTGCGGTCGATGAGGAAGTTCTGCCCGAGGACCTTGTTGGGGTGGAAGCCGTTCGCAAGGCACCACGCCTTGACCTGCGCTGGACTCGTGAGGTTCACTTCTCGTCGGGGATGGGGTAGACCTTGATGAAGGCCGCCGCGCGCAGACGCGCGATCCAGGCGTCGTGGCGGGCCCGGACGAGGCGTTTGCGCACGTTGCGCGCAACCTGGTCGTAGGCTTCCGCGAAGGAGAGCTGCCGGTCCTTCGTCTCGGCGTCCTTCCGCACGATGAAGCCCCAGCCGTCCAGGTTGACGAGCTTGGAGACCTCGCCGACCTTGAGTTTTGAAATGGCGTCGGCGATTTCGGGGCGGAACGCCTCCTCGGGCTTCACGTCCTTCCACTGCCCGCCGTCCTTCGCGTGGGAGTCGGCGGAGAAGGCCTTCGCGAGGTCGGCGAACTTCTCGCCCGCCGCGAGCCGGCCGAGGATGTCCTCGCCGCGCGTCGTGACGGAGGGCGTCTTGTCGTCCGTGGGCGGACGCAGGAGGATCACGCTCACCGTGGTCTTCGCCTCGCTGCAGTAGCGGTCGCGGTGCATGAGGTATTCGCTGTGCATCTCGGCGGGGGAGGGGTCCGCCCCCTTGTCCACCATCTGGAAGCGCATCGCGTTCACGATCATGTCGTCGCGGATCTGGTTGCGCCAGTCCGTGAGGGCGACCTTCGACTGGGCGAGCTGCGCGTTGAGCTTGTTCATGTCGCCGCCGAAATTCTCCTTCACGATCTCGCGCACGCGGTTGTCCACGAGCCATTCCTGCATTTCGAGCTTCTTCCCGACCGCCGCGTCGAGGATGAGGCGGCGGTTGACCGCCTCCTCCACCGCATTGCTGTAGGCGGTACGGAAGTCCTGCTTGGGGTCGCCGCGCCGCATTTCGTTCACCACGTCGCCGACGGTGATGACCGCGTCGTTCACCTTGGCCGCGAGGCCGTCGAGCGTCGCGCCCTGTGCGAGAACGGTGATGGCGAACGTGCCGAACGCCACTGCAAAAGAACCTGTCTTCATGGCGGGGTAGAATACCAAAACGCGCGCGCGCGCGCAAGCCGTCGCCAATTATGGTACACTACACGACATGAGGATTCTGTGTTGCACCATCGCCGCGCTGGCGGCCCTTGTACGTGCGGACCCGGCAGCGGACATGCCGGAGGCGTTCCGCGCCGTCCCCGCGCAGGTCGTCGCGGCGGCGGCGCGCGCGACCGCCGCGCGCTTCCCCGACGCGGACAGCGTGGTCGTCGACGACCGCCTCCACACGCGCTTCGAGGCTGACGGCTCGGACATCGCCTGGGACGACGAATGGGTCAAGGTGCTCACCGAGAAGGGCCGCCGCGCCTACGCGACCGTCTCGCTCGACTACAATGCGTGCTACGGCGACGCGGGCATCCTCGCGGTGGAGATCGTCGGGACAAACGGTGTCGTGCGCCCCGTCGACTTCACACGCACGTTGAAGACCGCGACGGACAACGCCTCCCTGGATTCGAACATCGTCGATCCCCTCGCTCGCACGCTCTCCTGCGCGGTGCCCGGCCTCGCCGTGGGCGAGATTCGCCACGTGCGCGTCTGGCGCCGTACGCGGAAGGCCCGGATGCGGGGGGCGTGGGCGGATACGACCCTCCTCGAACTGACGGCGCCGATCCTCTCCACCGTCGTCACCGTCGACGCGCCCGCCGGGCTTCCCCTCGTCCACGCGGCCGTGCGCCGGCCTTTTTCGGACACGGTGACGCGCGCGCCGGACCGCCTCCTCGCCGACGGACGCCGTCTGCTCGCCTGGACCGCCCGCGACGTGCCGCAGGTCTTCACCGAGCCGAACATGCCGCCCCTCTCGCGCGCCGTGCAGACGCTGCGCCTCTCGACAATCCCCGACTGGCCCGCCGTCTCGCGCTGGTACTGGAACCTCTGCGCCCCCCACCTCGCCCGTACGACGCCCGCGATGACGAACGCCGTCCGCACGTTGACGCAGGCGTGCGGGACGGACGACGAGCGGATCCGCGCCCTTTTCCGGTTCGTCTCCCAGGAGGTCCGCTACATGGGCCTCACGCTGGAGGACGACGCGCCCGGCTACGAGCCGCACGACGTTTCCCTCACCTTCGAAAACCGCTACGGCGTCTGCCGCGACAAGGCCGCGCTGCTCGTCGCCCTCCTGCGCATCGCGGGCGTGCCGGCCTACCCCGTCCTCATCCACGCCGGCGCGAAGATGGACCCCGAGATCCCCTCGCCGTACTTCAACCATGCCGTCGTCGCCGTGGCGCGCCCCGGCGCCGCCTACCTCCTGATGGACCCGACGGACGAATCGACGAAGGACCTGCTGCCCGCCTACCTCTCGGACAAGTCGTACCTCGTGGCGCGCCCCGAGGGCGAACGCCTCCTCACCTCGCCCGTCCCCTCCGTCCGCGCGAACACGCTCCGCGTCGACTCCTCCGGCACGCTCGACGCCGACGGCGGCATCCTGCTCACGACCTCCTTCGCGTTCGACGGCATCAACGACACCGTCCTGCGCCACACGCTCCTCCGGAAGACGCCCGCCGCGCGTCGGCGCTGGTTCGAGGGGATCTGGCGCCGTGTCGCCGCCGGCGCGGACCTGCTTTCGCTGGAGGTGAGCCCGAAGGACCTGCGCGACACGGAGGCGCCGCGTGCGGCGACGACGTGTACGGACCTGCCGGGCGCGCTCCGGCGCGGCCGCACGCGCGACGCGCTCACGCTGCCGTTCGCCACCGCCGCGCTGAGCGTGGTGGCGGGGCTGCTCGACGAGAACACCGCGCTGGAGACGCGCCGCTTCCCGCTCGTGCTGCCCTGTACGGCGGGGACGGAGGAGACGCTGCGCCTCACGCTCGACGCCTCCCTCGGCGCGGTCCGTGCCCTGCCCGCCCCCGCCGACGTCCGCGCGGGCGCGTTCGCCTACGCCCGCACCGTCTCCTGCACGAACGGCGTGCTGTCCGCCCGGCGGACGATGCAGGTGGCGGACGTGGAGATCGACGTCGCCGCCTACGACGCGCTGCGTATCGCGCGCAAGGACGTGGAGACCGCCGAACGCGAGACGGCGCTCTTCGCGGCGCGCGACGATGCAGGCGCACATCTGCGCATCCGCGAGGAGACGATGGTGACGCACCTCGTCTCGCCGACGGCCTGGGTGACGACGAACACCGTCGAAAAGGAGATCCTGACCCCGCGCGGCAAGACGGCCGCGAGCGAACTCACGTTCACCTACGTGCCCTGTACGCGGCAGGTCGAACTCGTCTCGGCGACGGTCTCGAACCGGAACGGACGGGTCTTCGCGGTGACGCCGAAGGAGGTCAACCTGCTGGACGGCGACCGGGTGGCGTCTGCCCCGCGCTACCCCGCCTCGAAGCTCCTCGTCGTGAACCTCCCCGGCGTGGAGGTGGGGAGCGTCGTGCGGT
>CAKULR010000062.1 GCA_934667295.1 uncultured Kiritimatiellota bacterium | reverse complement strand
CACCATGGCGGCCATGGAGGAAATGCCCCACGTCCATCTCCTCGGCTCGGCGGACCCGGCGGAGCATACCGGCATCCTGTCCTTTGCCGTGGACGGGGTCCATCCCCACGACGTCAGCGAAATTCTGGCGGCGGACGGCGTGGACGTCGTTGCCGACGCCTACGACCACGCGGACTGGCTGGAGCGGGTCGCGCGCGGCTTCGAACACGAGCCGGAGAAGGGCGCCCGCTGCGCCCGCTGCTTCCGCTATTCGCTCGCCCGCACCGCCGCCTACGCCGCCGCGCACGGCTACGAGGCGTTCACGACCTCGCACCCCGTCACGCCGCACAAGGTCTCGCCCGTTGTCTTCGCGGCGGGCGAGGAGGCGGCGTGGACGGTCTCGGCCAGGCCCTGCGGCGGCAGCGCGTCCGCCGCGCCGAAGTTCCTCGCGCTCGACTTCAAGAAGCGGGACGGCTTTCTCCGCTCCCTGCGCCGCGCCGCCGAACTCGGCCTCTACCGCCAGGCGTACTGCGGCTGCGAGTTCTCGCGGCGCGCGGCGAAGGGTTCCGCCTAGCCGAGCACGCGCGCGAGGCGGGTGACGGCCTCCTCGACGTTCGCGCGGCTGTTGAAGGCGGAGATGCGGATGTAGCCCTCGCCGTCCTTTCCGAATCCGGCGCCCGGGGTGGTGACGACGTTCGCCTCCCTGAGGATGCGGTCGAAGAAGTCCCAGGAGTCGCCCTTGACGTCCACCCAGAGGTAGGGGGAGTCGACGCCGCCCGTCACGGAGTAGCCGTGCCGGGTGAGGGCGGTCTTGACGATCCGGGCGTTTTCGAGGTAGAAGTCGATGGTGGCCTTCACCTGGGCCTGTCCCTCGGGCGTGTAGATCGCCGCCGCGCCGCGCTGGGTGATGTAGCTGCAGCCGTTGAACTTCGTCGTCTGGCGGCGCGTCCAGAGGGGGCGCAGCTCGACGGGTGTGCCGTCCTGCGTGTAGCCGACGAGTCCCTTCGGCACGACCGTGTAGCCGCAGCGGACGCCGGTGAAGCCGGCCGTCTTCGAGTAGCTGCGGAACTCGATCGCGCACGTGCGCGCGCCCTCGCATGCGTAGATCGAATGGGGGATGCCGGGTGTGCGGATGAAGGCCTCGTAGGCGGCGTCGAAGAGGATGAGCGCCTTGTTCGCGCGCGCCCAGTCCACCCACGCCTGGAGCTGCGCGCGGGTGGCGACGGCGCCGGTGGGGTTGTTCGGGTAGCAGAGGTAGACGACGTCGACGGGCTCCCGGAGGTCGGCGGGGGAGGGCACGTAGCCGTTCGCGGCCGTGCAGTCGAGGTAGACGAGGTTGGCGTAGCGGCCATTTGCGTTGGCGCCCGTGCGGCCGGCCATCACGTTCGTGTCCACGTAGACGGGGTAGACGGGATCGCCGACCGCGATGCGCACGTCCGCGCCGAAGAGTTCCTGGATGTTGCCGCAGTCGCACTTGGCGCCGTCGGAGATGAAGATCTCGTCGGCGGCGATGTCGAGTCCCTGGGCCTGGAAGTCGTGGGCGGCGACCGCCTCGCGCAGGAAGGCGTAGCCCTGTTCGGGTCCGTAGCCGTGGAAGGTGGCGCGGGCGGCCTCGTCGTCCACGGCCCTGTGCAGGGCCTCGATGACGGCGGGGGCGAGGGGTTCGGTGACGTCGCCGATGCCGAGCCGGATGATGTTCGCCTCGGGGTGGGCGTCCTGGTGGGCCTTGACGCGGTGGGCGATTTCGGTGAAAAGGTAGCTGGCCTGGATCTTCAGGTAGTTTTCGTTGACGCGGATCATCTTGTCTTCGTTCCGTTTCCGTTGGGTTTCAAGGAGAGTTGTATTATACCACAACGCCTGTTGGGGGAGGGCGGGAGAGTTGTGGACTAGACGGTTGGGAAAACTTTCGGTATAATGGCAGGCATGAACGAACTCGATAAAATGCGCAGCGGGCAGTGCTACGACTATGCCGCCCCGGAAGTGGACGCAAGCCTGAAGCATGCGAGAGGACTCTGTGCCCGGTTGCAGACCATGACCGTGCAGGGCGCAGATTATCGCGACGTGATGGAAGACCTCATCCCGGGCTTTCCGAAATCGTCGGAAATCATGCCGCCCTTTCACTGCGACCACGGCAGCGGCATCGCCATCGGCGAACACGTCTTCATCAACTACAACTGCACGATGCTCGACGAAGGGGTCATCAAGATCGGCAACCATGTGCTCATCGGGCCCAACTGCTCCTTCTATACCCCGCAACACCCGAAGGACTACAGGCAGCGCAGGAATCCGACCGAGACCGGGTATCCGATCACCATCGGCGACGACACCTGGCTTGGCGGAAATGTCACCGTCTGCCCGGGCGTCACCATCGGCTCCCGTTGCATCATCGCCGCAGGAAGCGTCGTGGTAGGGGACATCCCCGACGACTGCATGGCGGCCGGCAATCCTGCGGTGGTGAAGAGGAGGCTGAATGGATAGGCGCATCCCGTTTTTCGCGGCCTTGCTCTCCTGCTGCGCCCTGGGCGCGTACGCCGGAGGCAATGCCAATGCCCTCGTTCCGGCGATGCCGTGGACAATCAGAAACTATGAAGGCCGGCTTTCGTTCGAGACGAACGCCGTGCCTGGGGCAGACCCTTTCATCGTGATACAGGGCGCCACGTCCAGATGCGACACGGCCTGGAGCGCCGTCACGAGGAAAATGAAGATACCGAAGGGCTCACGCGAGTTCCTGCTTTCGTTCGCGGCGAGAAGCCCCCGGCTCATCATCGACCCCGGAGTCGCCAGGGAAAGCTGGAACTCTGCGATCTCCTGGTATGGGGCGGACGGCAAGAAGCTTGGCGCACAGCCCATCTTGCGGCATGTGGTCCTTGGGGACAACAGCTTTCATGACGTGCGGGAATGGGGTGAGATACCTTCCGGCGCCGTTGCGTGTACCGTAAGGCTTGGGTTCGACTCCCCGAACATTCTGCCCGGCGAGGAAGTCGCCTACCGCGACTTCAGGATGGAGTTCCTGGATCGGGCCAATTCGCGTCGGGCGGAGTTCGAAAAGCGCCAACGTGGAGCGCAGTGGATGAGGGATGCGCTGTACCCGCCCGCCGGATACAGGCAGATGGTGACGCTCCGCGACGACGGCATGACGCTCATAGACGGGAAGCCGTTCTTCCCGATCGGCATCTATTCCGTCTGCAGGCGCGCGTTCAACGGCATGAGTTTCGACAGGGCGTTTTCGGGACTCAAGGAGGCGGGGTTCAACTTCGCCCACACATACGGCGATTCATACGACCCCGAATTCCTTGACGCGGCGAAAAGGCACGGGTTCAAACTGTGGGTGGCCTCGCGCATGCCCGACAGGAAGTTCCTTGACGTCGGTCGCCGGAACCCGTCCATCATTGCGTGGTACCTGGGCGACGATACATCCGGCCACCAGTCCCCGCAGGAGCTTTGCGACAACAACGCTGCCGTGAAGGCGCTGGATCCGACGCGCCTCACCTGCCAGGCCGATCCGGTCGCGTCAGACCGTTTCGTGTCGAACTACGCCGGCTATGTGCGCGGCACGGATGTGTTCATGCCGGAGATCTATCCGGTTCGCAACGAGCTTGGCGATGAGACGGACAGGACGTGCGTTGCCGTGACGGTGCGCGACATGCAGAGGGTGGCCGCCGACGTGCGCGACTTTGGCGACCCCCATCGCGCGTACGGGTGCTGGCCGATCCTCCAGTACTTCAAGGGCTGGAGCGGATGGAAACATTTCCCGACGAGGGCGCAGCTTTTCGCGACGTCATGGGCGGCCATCATACATGGCGCACACGGGATTACGTGGTACACGTATGGCGGCTTCACGGACGAAAAGAGGGGGCGGTACAACGAGGGGATAACGTCCACCCCCGAACGCTGGAGGACCATTTCCGAACTGGCCACGAAAATCCGGGACCTGTCCCCCGTGCTGGTCGAGAGGACCCCGAAGGAGCAGCCGAAGGTGGCGATCGTAAGCGGCCCGGAGAAGGATCCGCTCGGCGTGAATCCTTCCGTCACCGTGCTCCTCAAGCGGCAGGACGGCAGGGACTACCTCTTCGCGGTGAACGCGAGCACGGAGCCCGTGACGGCGGACATCACCCTCCCATGCGGCAAGGTGGTGCGTCATGCGTTCGAGCCGTTCGGCGTGCTGGTTCCGTGAACAAACGGAATTTATGCTATAATCGGACCATGAAACTCAAGACCATGCTGGCGGGATGCGTCGTGGCGGGCAGCCTCTTCGCGAACGGAACGAACGTCTGGAACGTCGCCGACTTCGGTGCGCGCGAGGCGGATACGCTGCAGACGGAGGCGATCCAGCGCGCGATCGACGCCTGCTTCACGGCGGGCGGCGGCGAGGTGCGCGTGCCGGAGGGCGTCTACTACACGGGCGGGATCCGCCTGCGCAGCCGCGTGACGCTCCACCTGATGAGCGGCGCCGTCCTGAAGGGCAGCCGCAACCCGGACGACTACGAGGGGTGGCGCGCGGACACGCTCGACCCGATTCAGCCTGCCACGGCGGCGACGAACGGCCTTCCGCGCAGCAACGTGCCGCAGAGCCGCTGGTGCAACGGCCTCATCCGCGCGTACGGCGCGCACGACGTCGCGATCATCGGCGAGCCGCATTCGGTGATCGACGGGCAGAACTGCTTCGACCCCACGGGCGAGGAGAAGTACCGGGGACCGCACGCGATCTCGATGTGGTACTGCACGAACGTGGTGCTGCGCGGCTACACGGTGCGCGACAGCGCGAACTGGGCGCACGCGATCTTCAACTCCTCGAACATCGTGGCGCGCGCGGTGAAGGTGATGGGCGGGCACGACGGCTTCGACGTGCGCACCTGCGACGACGTGCGTGTGGAGTCGTGCGTGTTCCAGACGGGCGACGACGGCATCGCGGGGTTCGACAACATCGGCGTGGTGGTGCGCGACTGCGTGCTCGATTCGTCCTGCAGCGCGTTCCGGTTCGGCGGGACGGACGTGCTGATCGAGAACTGCCGGGGAACGGGGCCCGCGCCCTACGGCTTCCGGGGCGGCCTTCCGATGGAGACGCGGCGGCAGTCCCTCAACGACGGCGCGCGCACGCGCCACAACCTGAAGAACGCCTTCCTCTACTACTGCGACTTCCGCGCCGTGATCCGCCGTCCGCCCGGCAACATCCTCATGCGGAACTGCACGTTCACGAACCCGGACCGCGTGTTCTCGCTCGACTTCGACGGGAAGCACCGGTGGTGCTGCAACCGGTCGCTCAATTCGATCACGTTCGAGAACTGCACGTTCGACGGCGTGGCGGGTCCGCTCAACATCCACGGCGACGCGAACGAGCCGCTGACGCTCACGATGCGGAACTGCACGGTCACGGCGCGGCCGGGCGCCGGGAACCAGGCGGCGGTCTCCGCGCGGAACTTCCGCGCGATCCGGCTGGAGAACACGGTGTGGAAGGGCTTTGCGCGCCCCCGCGTGGTGGCGCACACGCCGGGCGAGGTGTCCGTGCAGGGCGGGACGCCGCTGGAGACGGTCGCGGGGGTGGTGGTCTACCCGGAATACCCGGCGGCGATCACGCGCGACACGGAGTACGCGGTGCAGGTGGAGCAGGAGGGCGTGCGCCGTCCGCTCGTCGTCTACAACCACTGCGAGAAGTCGATCCTCGCGGGCCGGACGCACGGCGGCGACGTGAACCGGCGCTTCTGCGAGTTCGCCTTCTCCGGCGCGCCCGTGCGCGTGGACATCCGCGTTTCGCGCGACGTGTCGTCCTACAAGGTCTTCCCCGCCCGGCACCGCCTGAAGAGCGCGTTCCGGGACGGCGTGGTCTCCGTGTGGCTGGACCGCCCCGTCTACTTCGGCCTCCAGCTCAACGATTCCGACAAGACGATCCTCTCCGTCTTCGCGGACGCGCCCGAGAAGCCGGACGAGATCCCGCAGAAGGGCGCGCCGGGCGTGCTGTTCGTCGAGGGCTGGGTCGACGCGCCGGGCGCGGACGGCTTCCTCGAAACGCCGAAGGACCTGAAGGAGATCTACCTCGCGCCGGGCTCCGTCCTGAACGCGCGCCTCAAGATCGCCGCGAAGGGCCTCCGGATGCACGGGCGCGGCATGGTGCTCGACCCGCTCAGCGACATCTTCCGCTACGACCAGACGCAGAACACCGCGCGCGGCGTCATCCGCGTCGCCGCGCCGGACGTCACGCTCGACGGCTTCAAGGTCGTCGACGCGCGCACCTTCACCCTCATGAGCTGGGCGCCGAACACGACGTTCCGCAACGTGAAGCTGCTCGCCTCGATGATGTGCTCGGACGGCTTCACGAACGGGCACCGCGGCTTCCGGGCCGAGAACTGCTGGCTCTACGTGGGCGACAACGCGCTCGTCGTGAGCGGCGTGACGGGCGCCGTCTACCGCGACATCGCGATCGGCACCTCCTGCGCCGCGATCTTCCCGCAGGGGGACAACGCCGCCGTCACGATGGAGAACATCGACGTCTTCCGCGCGGACGACGGCCTCATCAACAACTGGCACAACGCGGCGCTGCGCCGCAACAACAAGTGGAACGAGATGGACGCCGGCAAGGCGCGCAGGGAGAAGGATCCGCAGGACCTGCGCCACCTCTCCCACGAGTTCTTCTTCCGCAACCTCTCCGCCGTCGACTGCACGCTCTTTTCGCACTTCTTCAGCGGGCGCAACATGGGCACGCTCCCCAAGACGTTCGCCTTCGACGGCTGTTCCGTGCCCGGCTCGACGGGACGCAGCGACTGGCGCGCGATCGGGAAGACGGACGGCGTGGCGATCGACACGCGGAACGATCCGAAGCGGTGGCTGATCACGGACAACTACGCGCTCACGTTCACGAACCTCTGGATCGGCGGCGTGCGGGCCACCTTCCCCGCCTCCGCGTTCAACAACCCGGCGAACGTCGCGGTTTCCTACGCGACGACCGACGCGCCGCCGGAGGTGCCGCTTGCGGCAGACCGCCACGTCGTCTCCTGGAAGGCGCCGGCGCGCCCGCGCCCCGCCGTGGACCTGCACGCCAACCTCGTCGCCGAGGAGCCGAAGACGCAGAGCGTGTGGCAGCGCGTGCCGTCCTGGCTCGTCAAGCTGGAGGCGACGCACCGCGACGAGGCGGGGCGGGTCATCTACCGCCTCGTGCAGTGCGAGAAATCGGCCGGGATGCAGGCCGTCGTGACGGACGGCTTCCTCGCGCGCGGGAACGGGCGCTGGACCGTCGCCTTCGACCTCCGCGCCCGCAGCGAGACGCCGTTCGGCCTCCGCGTCCACCTGGTCTCGAACGAGAAGACGCTTGAGCGGACGATTCCCGTGTTGACGGCGGCGGCGGCCGAGCTGACGCCCTGGAAACGCTACGAGGTCACGTTCGACACGGACTTCGACCCCGCCGTCACGGACCTCCTGGCGCTCTCCCTCACGACGACCGACACGGCGGACGAGATCGCGTTCCGCAACCTCTCCTTCTCGCGTTCGCGCTGAACGTCCCGGTCTTCCTCCTCAGCCCAGCCGGACCAGGATGAGCTTGAGGAGGTCGAGGGCGCGGATGGGCCAGAGGCGGGTGGGGACGTCGGCTTCGAGGGAGGTCTGCAGGCTCTTCTGCATGTCGGGGAAGAAGTCGAGCCCGGTGAGGCGTTCGAGTTCGTCCACCGAGACGATGCTGTGCGAGGGGAAGTCCCAGCGGCCGGCCGTCTGGTCCATCAGGACGGCGAGGACGCGCACGCTGTCCTCGGTCTGGGACGCGATGACCATGGAGTATTTCTCGGGGATGTCGATGGCGCTCTTGCCGAGCTTTCTGCGCTGGGCGGCGTGGGCGGGGGGGACGGCGCCGACGACGACCCAGATCTCGCCGTACTTGGCGGTCCAGAGGTCCGCGATGCGCTGCTCCATCTCGCGCCAGGGGCCGCGGTTGAGGGCGGGGCGCTGGGGGGCGACGTTCGTCATCTGGAAGGTCCGGCGCTGGACGTCGGGTCCGAAGCGGGTGGCGATGGCGTGGTTGGGGACCATGTGGCCCCGGTCGTAGCCGGAGCGCTCGTAGTCGCGCGGGGCGGGCGAGGAGGCGACGCTGCGGTCCTTCTGGAAGCCCGGGCGGCGGCCCGCCACGTGGGGGGCGTCGCGCGGGACGTGGTAGGCGGCCCAGACGGGGCGGCGGAGGGAGGGGGACCAGCCGATGCGGAACTCCCCCCGGTCGAGCACGACGAGGTCGGCGGGGGCGGGGGCGCCGGTGCGGACGGGATCGCCCGCGAAGGTGACACGGCCCGTGGGGGGCGGGTCGTCGGGGGTGTTGACGGCATCGCGCCCCGTCCAGCCCAGGGCGTCCGTGAAGAACGCCGCGCGGTCGCCGAAGTACTCCAGCGGCGCCGTGAGCGCGCAGCGGCGGGCGGCGCGCCAGTCGGCGGGGTGGTGGACGTAGACGTTGCCCGCGATGCTGAGGGCGAGCCAGCCGAGCAGGAGCGTGCCCGAGGCGACGCGGGCCCAGAGGCGCAGACGGCGGCGGGGGCCCGCCGCCTGGGGTTTCTTCTTGGGGGACTTCTTCTTGGAGGGGGCTTTCATGCTTCGGGCCTCTTGGGTCTCAGGACGTATTCGTAGACGTGGCGGATGGCCGTGGCGAACTCGCCGTAGGTGAACGATTCCGGGGCGAAGTCCGCGTGGGGGTCGGGGATGATGGAGACGCGCGCCTTGGGGATCCTGCCCGCGAAGCGCGCGAGGGTGGCCTCATCGGGCAGGATGATGGCGGCGGCGTGGCGCAGGGCGCCCCGTTCGAGGCTGCGGGCGAGGGCGGAGCGCGGGCCCTTGAAGAAGCCGGGGGAGGAGAGCGGCGTGTGGATCTCCGTCACGTAGGGGTAGGTGCGCACGGTGACGCGGTCGAGGGCGCGGACGACGAGCGCGCCGTCGTTGAAGCCGTGCAGGACGTCGTAGGTGCGGCGGGAGACGAGCGAGTAGCAGCGGAGGAAGAGGACGAAGGCCGCGAGGAGGCGGCGCAGGGAGGGGCGCGCCGGAAGGTTGTCGCAGAAGGGGACGCGCGGGGCGGTGAAGACGCGGGCGCCGACGGGGA
>CAKULR010000061.1 GCA_934667295.1 uncultured Kiritimatiellota bacterium | reverse complement strand
CGCCAGTCGCCGACGGACGGCTTTTCGGGGAGGACGCTCGCGTGGCTGCCCCGGTTCCCGCAGCGCAACTCGCGCGTGTTGTCGAACCCGGCCCAGCGCTCGCGCGGGTAGCCCGTCTCGATCTCGGCGAGGTTCTGCAGATGCGTGGGGATGAGCGTCGCCGCCCCGTTCCAGTCGCGCAGCTTCGCGCCCGTCAGCGCGAGCCGGGGTTCCGGGTAGCGCGCAAAGGCGTTGCGGAGGCCGTAGTTCTGCGCGCGGAAGCCGATGGACTCCAGCGTTTCCTTGTCCTGCTCGAAGACGAGCACGCGGCTGTTGCGGCGCGCGGCGGGGACGACGAGAGTGTCGAAGAAACCCCGCGTGAGCGCGCCGCGCCCGACGACGAGCCGCACCGCGTCCGGGAACGCCGTCCGCCCGTCCGTCCGCCCGTAGGCGATGCCGAGACGGTCGAACTCCTTCGCCGTCAGCCCCACGGGATCGTAGAGGAGGAGCCTTTCGACGCGCGCCGTCTTCGCGGGCGCGTACGTCTCAAGGGCAAAGACGTCACGCTGCACGGCGCCGCCCGCGAACGTGAAGGTGGCCTTCAGTTCCCAGGTACCCGCCTTCTGCGGCAGCGTGCAGGCAAGCGGCACGTCGACGCGCCCGCCCGCCGGGACGGTCACCGTCCCCGAACGCGTCGTCTCCGCGAGCGTCCACGTCCACGCGACCTCCTGCGCCACGCGCCGGTCGTTCAGGATGACGAGCGTCTTCCGCAGCTCCTCGCCCGGACGGTAGTGGTGGCGCTTGTCGGTGAAGACGCCCTCGCCCCCGATGAACGCGCAGTCCTCGCGGTTCCAGCGATAGAGGACATCGCCGACCTGCGTGCGCGCGAAGTCCGTCTCCGCGCCCGTCCCGACGTCCCAGCCGCCGTTGTCCAGCCAGTCCGGCACCACGCCCGGCCGCTTGAGGCCCTTCCAGCGGTCCGGGTTCTCGCGCCGGTTCCCCGGCGGCGTGACCCGCGCATGGAGTTCGCCCTGGTCCCACGGCAGCATCGCCGAGATGCCCCACGCGCGGTGGCTCCGCCAGTTGTCATCCATGTAGAGGGCCTGCACGCCGTGGTAGTTGTTCGTGAGCGCGCGGAGCGGCGCGTTGAGCCGCCCCCAGAACATCGGCTTCCCCTGCGCCCACAGGCGCTCCTCGTGGTCGAGCGCGCGCACGGCCTCCGGCGTCGCGCCCTCGTAGGCCGCGTCGCCCCGGAACGCCGCCGCGAACTCGCTCGCCCACAGGCTCTGGTAGCCCGCCTTGCGCCAGATGAAGAGCGGACCGCGATAGCTCGACCAACTGGAGATGTGCGGCATGCCCCACTCCACGAAGAAGAGCGGCTTCACGCCCTCCGCGCTCCAGTGCTCCAGCCAGTCGCTCCGCTCCTGCACGGGCGACCAGTTGAGGTAGATGTTCACGGTGTGGAAGTCGTCGAGGTTACCCGACTCGTGGTGGTAGATCGGGCGCGTCGCGTCGAGCGACCGCGCGATCGCCGCCGCCGTCTTCGCCTGGCTGCGGTTGCGGAACTTGCGCGTCGCGTCCTCCCTCAACTCGTAGCGTCCGTCGATCCGCAGCGGGTTCATGTCCCCGCAGTACCCCGTCGCGTTGTGGTTCATCGCGTAGGTGACGACGCTCGGATGGTTCCGCGCGCGGCGGATGCACCACCGGGCGCGGGCGCGGTAGCGCACGGCCACTTCGGGCCTGTCGAGCTGCACGCCGAAGTCGCGGATGTGGGGGAGCGAGAAGGAGAAGAGCATGCCCTCCTCGTCGCACGCCTCCAGGAGGCCGTCCATGTAGCTCACCGTGCCGGGCGAGAAGTCGTAGTTGCCCGCGATGATGTAGTTGAAGCCCTCGGCCTTCAGGCGGCGGCAGAGCGCGCGGCACGTCTCCTTCGCCGCGAACGACGTCGAGCCGTTCATGTTGCGGGTGTAGAGCGCGCGCAGGTGGATCGTCGTGCCGTTGAGGCGCAGGTCGCGCCCGACGGCGCGGATGTCGCGGAAGCCGAAGCGGAACGGCAGGCCCGCGTCGAGCGCCGTCCCCGCCGCGTCGCGCAGTTCGAGCGCGCAGGTCAGCAGGTTGCCGGGCGTGTGGACGTCCCACTTCGGCGCGTCCGCCCAGTTCGCCGTGAACGCGAGCCGCCCGTCGGCGTCGGGACGGAGGCGCGCGCCCTCGAACGTCCGCGTCCCCACGCGCGCGACGAGCGTGTAGAGGGCGTTCGTCGCCACTCCCTCGCACTCGGCCACGAACGTGGCGCGTCCGCCGGCGGCGTCGCATTCGACGGTGCCGTCCGCGATGCGTACCGCCTTCGGGAAGGCGTCGAGGTAGACGTCGCCCGTCACGCCCCGGAACTTCACGGTGTTCTTCCGTTCGACGGCGCGGTCCGGCGCGCTGAACTCCAGCGTTTTCGGGTCGAGCGGGTAGGCCGTCACGTGGAGCGCGAGCGTCTGCCGCGCGCCGGGCTTCACGAACGGCGTGATGTCCGCCTCGCCGCCGGGGAAGACGACGGTCGCCGCCGCCTGTCCGTCCACGTAGACGTCCGCGCGCGTGTTGAGCTTCGTGAACGTCACGACGACGCGCCGCCCCGCCGTCTCGCGCGGCATCGTGAAGGTGCGGCTGTACCACGCCGCCTCGCTGAAGTCCGGCTTCACGCCGTGGTCCTCGAACCAGTCCGAAAGGACGATCTCCTGGCCCGTCGCCCCGGACGCCCCCAGCATGCCGGGGATCTTGCCCCAGCCCCAGTTGTCGTGCGCGCCCGGCACCGTCTCCGGCGCGTCGTTCGTGAGGACGGGGCGGAGCTGCCAGAGGCCGTTGAGCGACCAGCGCGCGCGCGTGGAGGTCACGGTCCGCTCGGCGTCGTCGAGCGTGCCGGGGTCGGCGGGCGCCCCGGCGGGGAGCGGCGCGTTGCAGGGCCGCACCGCGCGGTTGCGCTTGACGGCGAGCGTGAGCGGACCCACCTCCACCGTGCCGGACGTGCCGAAGTTGTGCGGACCGACCAGCAGCTTCACGGCGCCCTCGGGGATCGGGAAGTCGCGTACGCAGTCCGTCCAACCGCGCGTCCCCTCGAACCCGAAGACGTTCGGCCACGCCCCCACCCGCTTCCCCGTCCCGTCGTGGAAGCTCATCGGGATGCGCCCGTTCATCCACGGCTCGCGCCCGCGCACGAGGTCCATCGTCTTCATGCGCGTCCGCAGGGTCAGGACGCCCCACTCGGGCCTCAGCGGCACCGTGTAGTTCCGCCCCTTCCCGGGGGCGAGCGTCACGCCCGCCCCCGTGTCGAGAACCACCTGCGCGCCCACGGCGCAGACGAAAGCCAGCGCCCAGCCGACGAGAAGCCTAATCTTCATCTTCGTATTCATCTTTCACTCTCCATTTCCGTCATTTCCAGTGGCGGCGCCCGTCAAACCTCCTCGATGGCCGCATCGACGATGGTGCGTTCCTCCTTCGAGAACGCGAGGCCGATGAGCGTGAGCGTCTTGCCGTTGCCCGCGAACCGATCTGCATAGCGGTTCTCGCGGATCTGGCGGATCGCCTCGGCGGCCGACCGGTCCAGCTTGAACTCGACCACGTAGGCGTGCTCCGGCGTCTCGAGCGTCATGTCGATGCGGCCCTCGTTCGTCTTCACCTCCGCCTCCGCCGCGACGCCGATCATTTTCAGGATCACGTACACGATCGCCTGCCACATCTGCTCGTTCTGGCGGTCGGTGAGGTCGTAGGGGATGTTCGCGAAGAGCCGCTTCAGCGCCGCAACGAACTTCTCCGGCTCATGGTCGTAAAGCGCCTCCACCGCATCCGCCTGGATGTCGTTCGCGCGGTTCTCCTCCTGCCCCGTGTAGGCCGGCACGACCTGCCGTAGGAACGAGTTCTCGACCTCCAGGTTCGGGAAGTCGAGCCTGTAGCGACGCGCCGCCCCCCGCTGCTGGAAACCCCGGATCGTGAGATACCCCGTCTGGAAAAGGAGCGTCGTGAAGTCGGCCTTGTCCGGCTCGTAGGTTCCCAATACCGACTCATCCACATTCACCTTCGCGAAGTTGAGCGGCTTCCTCTTCAGCTCGTCCATCAGGAACGTCGTCATCGCCGTCGTCGACCAGTAGTTGCGGAGCTCCGTCGACTTCAGGCAGCAGCCGAGCGAAACCGGGTTGATGACCTGTTCGGCCTTCGGATGGAACAGGTAGCCGTCGTACCAGCGCTCGATCTCCGCAAGCCCCTGCGCGTCCGTGAGCCCGTTCGCCCCGGCGAAGCGGTGCAGAAGCCCCGGCAGGTTCTTCGCCACTTCCTCGGGCGTGTAGCCGAAGAGCGTCGCGCAGCTCAGCTCCATCGTCATGTCGTTGAGGTTGTTGAGGTCGGAGAAAATGGAGACCTTCGAGAACTTGCTGATGCCCGTCAGGAACGTGAAGCGCTGCCTGCCCTCCAGCGTCTTGACGACGGAATAGAACGCCTTGAGCGCGTTGCGGAACGGGATCACGTCCGGCGTGTTGAGCTTCTTCAGCAGCGGCTTGTCGTACTCGTCGATCAGAAGCGCCATCTTCCCGTCGGGCGACTTCGCCGCGAGGTCGTCAATGAGGTTCATGAACGAGATCGGCGCGGACTCGCCCTGCCGCAGCGCAACGCCGTTGCGCGACGCCTCCCGCGCGAGAATGCCCGTGAAGAGACCATCCAGGTCCTCCGCGCGGTCGGGCTGGACGCTCCCCAGGTCGAGCCGCAGGACGGGCCACGTCTTCGACCAGTCCCACCGCGGTTCGATGAAGAGCCCCTTGAAGAGGTCGCGCCGTCCCTCGAAGAGGGCCTGGAGGACGGACACCGTGAGCGACTTCCCGAACCGTCGCGGCCGCGCGATGAAGAACTGCTTTCCGACCGACAGGTTGACGAGCGGCCACAGCCGGTCCGTCTTGTCGATGTAGGTGAAACCGTTCTTCACGAGTTCGGAGAACGTGTAGATGTCTGTCGCGAGCTTTTCCATGACGCAGATTATAGCATTTGCGGCGTCCATGCGGCAAATGCGATTCCGCCGCTCGGTACTAATGAGCGTCGAGTCGATATAGCCTGTGGTGCTTAGCGCGGAGATGAAGGGGGTACACAGGAGAGGGTCGCAACAAGTTGCGACCCTCCCGTCTCCCGTTCCGCGGGGGCTATTCACATTCGAGAATCACGCGGAAGCCGACGTCGAACACCGTCTGCCACGGCTCGTAGCAGAGGCGGTAGGAGCTCGTGCCGTCGCGTGGACGCGACGCATACGAGCCACCGCGCGCCACCTTCTTCGCCTTCGGGTCGCAGGCGTTGCGCCCGTCGCCGTCCACGTAGGGGTACGGCGCGTAGTCGGAGCGCGTCCACTCGCTCGCGTTGCCGTGCATGTCGTAGAGTCCCCAGCGGTTGCAGTTCGCGCGGCCGACGTAGTTCAGGTTGAACCAGTCGTCCAGGAAGCGCTCGTCGTGGAGCGGGTAGTTCTGGTCGATGCGGAAAGGATGGCGTCTGCGGATGTTGCCGCCGCCGTCGAAGCCGACGACCTGGTAGCGCGTGTCGCGGTCCGCGAAGTTCGCGAACTTCGAGAAGTCGTCGTCGAGCCCGCCCCACGGGAACGGCGTGTCGGTGCCCGCGCGCGCGGCCCACTCCCACTGCGCCTCGGTCGGCAGGTTCGCCTTCACGCCGCAGGTCTTCGAGAGCCACTGGCAGAAGCGCATCGCGTCGTGCCAGGTGACGCGCACGACCGGCTGGCGGCGGTGGTTGCCGATGTGGCCGGGGAAGACGTGGTCCTTGCCGAACTCGTCCTGGTAGCGGGAGTCGTGCTCGGGGTCGAACACGTTGTACTGGTCGTTGCGGATCTCCATCTCGCTGATCCAGAACGGCCTGTCGATGCGCACGACGGCCATCGGGCGCTCGTCGGGATAACCCGTCGCGCTGCCCATCACGAACTGCCCCGCCGGGATGCGGCGGAAGGTGAGGGACTGCCCGCCGCCGAGGACGAGCGTCTTCGTCGTCACGGGGGCGATCTGGTCGATCGCGCCGAGCTGCGCGTCCGCGCTCTGGAGCACGTTCATCGGCCATCCCGCGAGCTTCGGCACGGGGGCGGGCGCGGGCTTCGGCGCCGGGGCGACGGCCTTCACGACACGCGACGTGACGAGCGCGTGGTAGGCGTCGTGCTCGGCCTCGGGGTTGTCCGGCACGTTCGCGTAGCGCTTCTGCAGCTCCAGGCGGCGCGCCACCTGGTCCTCCTCGCCGGCCCACATGAAGCCGGAGCGCTTCTTCGGGTTCTTCGGGTCCGGTGCCTCGCTCGCGTAGGCGGGCGGGTTCCACTTGCCCCAGAACGGCGCGTTGAGGTCGATCCACTCGTAGATCTTCAGGTAGTCCGCGTCCGCCAGCTGCACGCCGTGGTGGCCCTTGCGGAGCATCTGCACGAGCGGGCTCGTGGAGGCGTGGTAGTCCATCGGCGGCAGCAGCGTCTCCTCGCTCTCGGGTCCGGGACGGCGGATGTAGGGGTGGAGCATCTTGTAGGCGTTCACGGCGTTGTCCATCACGAGCCGCTTGCCGCTCAGCTCGTACTTCGTGAACACGTCCACCTTCACCTCCTTCGCGCCGCCCTGGTCGCACTTCGCGACGGGCGCCTTTTCGGGGTCGCCGTGGCAGGAGAGGCAGTACTTCTTGACGACGGGGAAGACTTCGTTCTCGAAGCCCCACGGACGCACCATGCCGCCGTCAAGCGGCTTGATCTGCTGGATCTGCCCCTTGAAGTACTTCTCGTCGGCGATCGTGCGCTTCGTGTGGACGGAGGAGCGGTTGTCCTCGTGGCACCCCGTGCAGGAGACGCGCTCGCCCGGCATGCCCACGATCCAGGAGCGCATGAGCTGCACGGCCCGGCCCTCCCCGTCGAGCGGCTGCACGGAGACGGGCGTGTTCGCCGGCATCTCGAAGCAGCAGCTGCCGTCCTCCTCCAGATCGACCGTGCCGAGCGGGCGCTTCACGTCCCAGCTCGACTCCACGCGGTCGCGGTAGTCGCCTTTGATCCAGCCCGTGGAGGAGTGGCCTCCCGTCTTGTGGTAGTTGTAGTGGTAGCTGAAGAGGCGCAGCTTCTTGACCGTGCCGCGCGGCACGCCCTTGAGGCCGGGGCCGTTGTAGATGTCGGCGATGTGGACGCTGCACGTCTTCTTGCCCGGCACGCTGCGGTCGGGGATGATTGGCGGGCGCTTCTTCGCGGTGAACGGGATCGGCTCGCAGTAGAGGCCGTCCTCGCACTCGGCGATGAGCGTGATGTTGTCGAAGCGGTCCACGAGGTAGAGGCCGATGAGCGCGTCCGGCGCGGTCTTCACGCCCGCGAGGTGGTAGTTCTCGCTGAGCGGGTACGGGTGGAGGAAGTAGGGCTTGCCGCGCGCGAACTGGTTCATCGTGTACGGGTCGGCCATGTCGCCCTCGACGTCCTTCCCCCAGCCGGGGAACTCGTGCGCGAGGCCGGTCTTCTCCTTCGGGAACGTCTGCGTGGGAATGCGCAGCGTATGCCGGGGCGGCCCCCAGTCGCGGTCCGGCGGGTCGTACCTGAACGGATAGCCGCGCGCGAGCGTGGGGTCGACGATGAACATGCGCCCCACCTCGGCGCGGTCGTGGTGGCCGCCGCCGATCATCGTGATCTTGTGGGGGTCGCCGGGGATCGACCGCGCGCAGTAGAAGAAGGTCGGCACGAACGAGTTCGAGCCCCACACGGCGAGCTGGCCGATGCCGTCGGGGTTCATCGTCATGAGGACGCGGCTCCAGTAGTGCGGCTGGTCGGAGTATTCCCAGCGCGTGTAGAGGATGCGGCCGTCGTGCGTGATCGAGGGCGTGTAGTCGCTGTCCTGCTCGTAGGTGAGCTGGCGCACCTCGCCCGTCCTGCGGTCCTTGCGGTAGAGGACGGCCATCGGCATGTTGCCGTCCTCGCAGGGGAGGAACTGGTAGGCCGCCGTGCCGAGCATGACCACCTGGTCTTTGTTCGGCAGGTAGCTCGCGTCCCACCACTGGATGTCGTACTTGCCGTCCTCGGGCGAGACGAGCTCGGGCGTCTGGTACGGCATCTCGGGCGTGAGCTTCGCGAAGTCGGCCTTGATCTCGTAGATGCCGAAGAGGTTGTTCGTGCCCTTGTAGCCGGTGAAGAGGATGCGGCTCGCGTCGAAGTCGAGGTCGATGTCGCGCACGATGGACGTCCTGTCCGTCGGCTTGTAGAGGGGCGTGAACACCGGCTTGCCGCGCAGGTTGCTCAAGACGCCGATCTCGTTCTCGAAGCCCGTGCGCGGGGCGACCATGTGGTTCTCGGCGTTGAGGCCCGTCATGCCGCTCCCGCGTCCGCCGAAGGCGTTGCGCGCGCCGTTGATCCTGCGGTGGACGCAGAGGATCCTGTCGAAGTCGAGGATCGGGTTCGCGAGCATCGCGGCGCGGTAGCCCTCCACGAGCTTCACGGCCTCGGCCTTCTCCGCGTCCGTCCCCTTCTCCAGCGCCCGCTTCGCGAAGTCGAGCTTCGCGATCAGCGCCTCCACGGCGGGGTTGTGCCTCGCGTAGTCGTACTTCGGGTTCGCCTTCAGGTCCGCCATCGCGCGGCGGGCCGCCTCCGGCGTGAAGCGCAGCAGCTGTTCCCGGGCGCGGCGCGCGGCGGCGGCCTCCTCGGGCGTGGCGGCCAGCACGGCAAGTGCGGGGAGCGCGAGCGCGAACGCGAGCATTCGGGTCTTCATGTCAGGTCCTCTTTTTCGTCGTCTTCGTCGTTCAGTCAATGGGATGGGGCCTACTCCGTCGGACCCCATTCGATCGGGAACCAGGTGCGGTAGTAGTTGTCGCGGTGCCAGGTATTGCCGGCCGAGGCGTAGTCGCAGAAGACGACCGCCTCCGGGTAGCGTCCCTCGGGGTTCTCGTGGTGGCTGCCGATCGGCAGCACGGCGTTGAACGCCATCCAGATGTCGTCGCTCGGCGCGCGCACCGCCGAGAAGCCCCCCATCGTCTGCCCGTCGCGGATCCCCCTGCGGAACGGCTCCGTCTGGTCGCCCCGGTCGAGGCGGCTGTCGCGCGCGAGGAGCACGGGGCCGCGCGTGAAGGCGACGTAGTGCGGCTGCACGGAGG
>CAKULR010000060.1 GCA_934667295.1 uncultured Kiritimatiellota bacterium | reverse complement strand
GTCGAACGGTACGTGATGGACACGTGGACGAGCGGACACGGCGCGAACGACCGCGCGCTCGTCGAGGCGCTGTGTCGCGGTTCGTTGGCGCTCAAGGCGGAATACGCCTTCGACCGCGACGCGGCGGGGATCTATCGGACGATCCGCCCGCTCGGTTCGTCCGTGCCGCGCTGCGTGACGATCGGCCACGCCGTCGGCGCAGTCATCCTCGCGCAGATCCAGGCGCGGTGCCGGGGACGTGTCGCCGTCGAGCAACGCACGCTGACGGTGGACGACCTCCGTGCCGCACGGGCGGCGAATCCGCGTCTGGCGATTGTCCTCGCGACGGGAGGCTGGTGCGGGAAGTATGCCTTTTCGACGAATCCCGCGTATCTGAAGGGGGACGGCCTTGTGTTCGCGACGGCGTTCGGTGCGGCCGTGCGCGACGTCGACGAGGCGCACGTCCAATGCGAGCCGACCGTGCGGACGGAGGGGATGCGTCGCGGAATTCCCGTCCTCACGACGCTGCTCTACGAAGGGGCGCGGCTTGAAAACGACGCGGGGACGTCGTTCCTTCCCGATGCGCGGCTCAACAAGGACGCACTCTCGCGGGCGATTCGGGCGGAGATGGCGCGTACGGACGCGGAGGGCGTCTGGTACGACCTTACGGACGTCCCCGAGAATGTTTTGCGCGCCTGTCGGATGGACGTGTCCGAACGCCGGATCCGCGTTGCGCCCGCGCCGCACAGTTCGCTTGGCGGCATCGTCATCGACACGCAGTGCCGCGCGCTGGGCGCGGAGGGCCGTCCCGTGCCGGGGCTCTTCGCGTGCGGCGAGGTGACGGCGGGTGTCCACGGCCTCAACCGCCTCGGTGGTAACGGCGGAACGACCGCCCTCGTATTCGGAAAGATCGCGGGCGAAAGCGCCGTCGCCTTTCTCCATTCATGAAGACCTCCGGGAACGAACATGAAAGATAGAATGCCACAGTTCGAAGAGGTTTTGGAAGACACGTATCTTCTGAAGGTTCCGTTTGGGCCAGTTTGGACAGGGATTGTGCTTGTGCGCGGCGATGTGAACGTGCTGATCGACTCGTCACACCTCGAACCCGAGAAGTACCTTCTGCCCGCGCTCGCCGATCTCGGGCTCCAGCCGTCCGACATTTCCTGGCTCCTCAACACGCACGTCCATGGCGACCACATCGGCGGCCATCACGCGCTCGTGACGCGCGACGGACTCAAGACCGCGACGCTCGCCTCGGCGGCGGACGCCCTGCGCGATCCCGTGAAGGTCGCGATTCGCGTGCGGACGCGCTTCCCGCACAACTCGCCGCCGCCGCAGATCTACCTGAAAGGCGTCGAACCGGATCGCCTGCTCGCGGAAGGCGAACTTCTCGCGGGGCGTTTCCGCGCGTTCGCGACACCGGGGCACGACGATGACTGCCTCACGTGGATTGACACGCAGACGAACACCGCCTTCACGGGCGATTCGCTCCAGGGAAACGGCACGCCGACGCAGGGCATCGGCTTCTACCGTTCGCTTCCCGCCTATCGTGCGACGCTTGCGAAGCTGGCGGCGGCGAACCTTTCGAACATCGTGTGCGGACACGCCTACGACGGCATCGGCGACGTGATCCGGGGCGAGAAAGCCGTCGCGGATGTGCTGGCCTACTCGGCGGCGCGCGTCCGGCTTTACGGCGAGAAGATTCGCGCGTATGTGGCGGACGGCGTGCCGGTCGAGGCCGAGCCCGTCACGCTTGCGCGCAAGTTGATCGACGCAGTCGGCTGCGGCATGCCGGAGGCGTTGTTCCTTGCGCTCCACACGGTGTCGGAACATCTGAAGGAAATCGAAGGAGGAGACGGCGATGAAGCCTGAAGAGCTGCGGTTCAGGGGCGATCCCTGGTGGGTGGACGTGCGGACGGCGGGCGACTTTCTGGGGCTTGCCGAGAGAATGGTTCTCCATGCGGGGCCGCCAATTGAATTCGGGCGGATGTGTCCGCTCCATCGCCGTGGGATGGTCAACGCCTGTCTGTTGGAGAAGTGGGCGAAGACAGAGGACGAGGCGGTGCGTCTGCTGGAGGCCGGAGAGGTACGGTGCGAGGCGGCGTGCGACTACGCGACGAACGGCTCGGGCACGGGAATCGTCACACCGTCGATTCCGCTTCTGATCGTCGAAGATCGCGAGTCGGGCGGCGTTGCGGGCGTGTTCCCGTCCGAAGGGCGTTTCGGCGGCGGCTTCTGCGGCGGGGGCGTCTACACGCCGGAGATTGCGGCGAACCTCGCCTGGATGCGGGACGCGCTCTTTCCGCCGCTCGCGTCCGTCCTGCGGGACGAAGGGGGCTTTTCGATGAAGGAACTCTTCGCGGAGGCAATCCGCATGGGCGACGAACTGCATTCGTCGCAAAAGGCAATCGACGCGCTCTTCACGCGCGCGGTCATTCCGCTCGAGCTCAAGTGTCCGAATGCGGCGGATCTGCTGACGTACTTCGCGACGGCGGACCGCTTCACGCACAATTTCGGACAGGTTGCAAGCCGGGCGCTCCTGCTCGGACTGGAGAGGCGCGGCGAACGCGGCCTCATGTCCGCCGCCGGCGGCAACGGCGTCGACTACGGCGTCAAGATCGACGGTACATGGCACACGGCACCGTCGCCGATGATCGAGGGGCCGTATCTCGTGCCGGGCGCACGGCGCGAAAACCAGCTGCCGTGGATCGGCGACAGCTCGATCGTGGAGTGTCGCGGCTGGGGCGGATCGATTCGCCCAATTAACCCCGCAGCGGCGGTCTCCGGCTCGGGGCCCGTCATCAACGGCGGGATGATCGACGTGAACGGCGGCTGGATGGGCGCGGGTTCGACCCGCATGCCGGAGGCGTGTTTCGGACAGGCGGGAAGGGACGGTGCGGCATGCTGATGCAGGCGTTGGACTGGTGGATGGTCGCGGGGTTCTTCGCGATTCTCGTCGCGATCCCCCTCGTGGCCGCGCGGATGAATCGCGGCACGTCGAAGGATTTCCATCTGGCGGGGCGTTCGATGCCCTGGTGGCTCCTTGGCTTCTCGATGACGGCCGCCTGTACCTCGACGGACTCGGCGAACCTCTTCACGGAGATCATCCGCAAGGACGGTCTTGCCGGGAACTGGGTGTGGTGGGCGTTCCTAATCACGAGCGTGTTCACGGTCTTCATCTACTCGAAGCTGTGGGTGCGCACGGGCGTGACGACGGACGTCGAGTTCTACGAGCTGCGCTATTCGGGGAAGCCGGCGGCGTTCCTGCGCGCCCTGCGCGGCGTCTATCTCGGTGTCATCCTCAACCTGCTCATGATGGGTGCGGTTGTCCTGGGCGGACTCAAGATCGGCGTGATCCTCTTTGGATGCTCGTCGACGACGGTCCTCGTCTTCACGGGCGTGTTCTCGATCGTCTACGTGGCGATTGCGGGTCTGCGCGGGGCGGTCTACACGGACTTCTTCCTCTTCCTCGTCATCATGGTCGGCGCGTTCGCCGCGATGTTCTTTGCGCTTGACCTGCCGGAGGTCGGCGGCCTTGCCGGACTGGCGGCGCATCCGGCGCTTGCGGGAAAGCTCTCGATCTTCCCGGACTTCTCGGATGCGGACGCCGTCTTCTCGCTTCTCGTCATTCCGCTTGCCGTGCAGTGGTGGGCGGTCTGGAAGCAGGGGTCCGAGCCGGGCGGCGGCGGCTACATCGTCCAGCGCATCATGTCCGCGAAGAGCGAGGACCATGCCATGGGCGGTACGCTCTTCTTCAATTTCATCCACTATGCGATCCGTCCGTGGCCCTGGTACATCGTGGGCTTCTGCTCGCTGATCGTCTTTCCGGAACTGTCGGACATCCAGAAGGCGTTTCCGTCCGTCGATCCGAAGCTCGTCGGCGGCGACATGGCCTACTCGGCGATGCTCACGAAGGTGCCGCACGGCTGGTTCGGCGTCGTCGCCGCCTCGATGATGGCCGCGCTCTTCTCGACGGTCGCCGCGCACCTGTCGATGGGGGCGTCCTACGTCGTCAACGACTTCTACCGCCGCTTCGTGCGCCCGCACGCCGGAGACCGCGAGCTCATCTGGGCGACGCGCGCGGCGATGGTCGTCTTCATGGTCTGCGCCTGTCTCCTCGCGCCGCTCCTGAAGAGCGCGAAGACGGCGTTCGACCTCATGCTGCTCATCGGCGCGGGATCGGGTCCGATCTTCCTCCTGCGCTGGTTCTGGATGCGCATCAACGCCTGGAGCGAGATCGTCGGCATCGTCGCCGCGTTGCTGGCCGCCGTCGTCCTGGACCTCGTGCTGCCGCTGTGCGGCGTGCCGGAGATCGCCGCGTGGAAGAAGCTCCTCATGGGCGCGGGCGTGACGACGGTGGCGTGGCTTGCGGCGACGCTCGTGACGAAGCCCGAGCCGCCGGAGGTGTTGGCGCGCTTCCGGGCGCTTGTGCGCGCGGACGGACGCGATGCCGGGAAGGGCGTTCTCTACACGTTCCTCTTCTCCCTCGCGATCTTCGCCTCGATGTGGTTGGTCAGCCGGCTCCTGTATTAAATCGCCGCTTCGCGGCTTTAAGTGGTTAAGCCGCCACTACGTGGTTTTAAGTCGCCGCTTCGCGGCTTTAAGTGGTTAAGCCGCCACTACGTGGCTTTAAGTCGCCGCTTCGCGGCTTTAAATTGCGGAGACCTCTGGGTGAAGGCGACGACATGTGCCCCATGTGTACGGGTTGTCATTCAGCATCACTGAACTTGTCCGAAGGTCATTTAAAGCCGCGAAGCGGCGATTTAACCACTTAAAGCCGCGGAGCGGCGACTTAATCATGCTATAATGTGCGCATGAAGCTTGTCGAATTTGTCCCGCCGCGTCCGCACCCGCTTTGGAGGCTCTGCCTCCAGATGGGAATCGAGCATGTCGTCGTCAAGGTCCACCCGTCCCTGACGGGCCTGGTCGATCCGTGGCGGCTCGCGACCCTGCGGCGCATCGTCGAGGGGCTTGCCGCCGAGGGGCTCACCGTCGTCGGACTGGAGGGCGATCCGTTCGACATGGCGCCCGTCAAGCAGTTCGGCGACGTGTCCTGTGCGGCGGGCGCAGGCCCGCAGCTCGCCGCCTCGGCCCGCGAGGAAACGCTCGCGCACTACCGCGACCTGCTCGAATCGATGGCCGCGCTCGACCTCCGGCTTCTCTGCTACAACTTCATGGTCGGCACGGGCTGGGCGCGGACGGGCGTGCGCACCGTGCGCGGCGGGGCGCGGGCGACGTACTTCTCGCGAGCCGAGACGCCGCAGGTCGCGCTGCGCCTGACAAAGGAACAGGTCTGGGCGAACTACGCCTCCTTCATCCAATCCGTGATGCCGACGGCGGAACGGGTCGGCGTCCGCATGGGGTTGCACCCGGACGATCCGTGCCTCCCGGAACTCGGCGGCTACGCGCGCATCTTCGGGACGGTCGCCGACTACGACCGCGCCTACGCGCTCGCCCCCTCGCCGTCGAACGCCGTCACGTTCTGCCAGGCGAACTTCAAGCTGATGGGCACCGACCTGACCGAGACGGCACGGCACTTCGGGAAACGCATCGCCTTCATCCACGTGCGCGACGTGGAAGGGGACAGGACCGACTTCACGGAGCTCTTCCACGACCAGGGCACGACCGACCAATTCGCGCTCATGCGCACCTACCGCGCGCTCGGCCTCGACGTGCCCGTGCGCGGCGACCACGTGCCGGAGATGGAGGGCGACCACCTCCTCGCGCCCGACGCCGTGCCCGGCTATTCCGTCCTCGGCCGCCTCTTCGCGAACGGCTACCTCAAGGCCCTCCTGCAGGGAACGTGACGCGCGGGAGCGCGTCCCTCCCGTTTGTGGTATACTGTGCAGAAAGCCGTCGCCGCTTCGCGGCTTTAAATTCAGAAGGGCAATCAGGACCATTCAACGAGCCAACTATCTAACACGATTTATTGACGAGGAGAACGAGATGAGAATGAAACTGTTCGTCGGCGCGGTGGCGTCGATGGTGGGGGTGGCCGTGTTCGGTCTGCCCGTGGGCGAAAAGACGTATCTGTGGCCGGCGGGGAAGATGCCCCATGCGCAGGGGCACCAGATCGCGGCGACGGTCGCCGAGACGAAGGCGCCGGGCTTCGACCCCGCCGCGAACCGCATGCCGCACCTGCAGTGGTACCCGGCGCCGAACCCGGCGAAGAAGACCGACGTCTGCATGATCGTCCTCTCGGGCGGCTCCTACTGCTGCTGCTGCGACATCCCGGCGTTCGAGCCGCTGGTGAAGAAGTTCCTGGACGCGGGCATCCCGTGCGTGAACCTCACCTACCGCACGCCGCGTCCGAAGGGCCTGCCGATCTACCAGACCGCGTGGGCGGACGGCCAGCGCGCGGTGCGCCTCGTGCGCAGCGAGGCGAAGGCCCGTGGCTACAATCCCGAGAAGATCGGCGTGATGGGCTGCTCGGCCGGTTCGCACCTCTCCGTGATGCTCGCGACGAGCGCGCTCACGCCCGCCTACGAGCCGGTGGACGACCTCGACAAGCTGCCGTGCCACATCAACTGGGCGATTCCGATGTGCCCGGCCTACGCGCTGACGGACGGCCTGACGGACGCGAACAAGACGAAGGGCGACGGCCCGGACGTGAAGCTGAACCCGTCTTTCAAGTTCGACGCGAAGACCTGCCCGATGTGCTTCTTCCACGGCGGGAACGATCCCTACTCGCCGATCGGCTCCACGCAGATCTACCGCCAGCTGCGCCGCATGGGGATTCCCGCCGAACTGCACCTCGACGCGGATCGCGGGCACGGGGTTGTCGACGCGAACAAGTTCGAGCGCGCCCTGGAGTTCATGCGCCAGATGGGCTACCTCGGCAAGCTGGAGCGCAACCAGAGCGAGAGTCACCGCTGGCATCCGGACGGCACGCTGCGCACGGAGAAGGAGATGCTGTGGCCGGCGGGGAAGATGCCGGACCGCCAGCCGAACCAGAACTACGAACCCTACCTCGTGTGGTACATCCCCGAGAAGCCCACGACCAAGGCGATCCAGGTCATCGTGGCGGGCGGCGGCTACGGGTTCTGCAACTACGTGGGCGAGGCGGAGCCGGTGGCGTACTACCTCAACCAGAAGGGCATGACGGCGGTCGCCGTGAAATACCGCTGCCCGCGTCCGCAGAACGGCCCCAAGCACCTCTCCGCCTGGCAGGACGCGCAGCGCGCGATCCGCAAGGTGCGCGCCGGGGCGCCCGCGCGCGGGCTCGACCCGAACCGCATCGGCATCATGGGCTTCTCGGCGGGCGGCCACCTCACGCTCATGACCGCGACGAACGCGAAGACGCCCGCCTACGCGCCCGTCGACGAGATCGACAAGCTGCCCTGCACGCTCCAGTGGGCGTGCCCGATCTACCCGGCCTACGCGCTGACGGACGGCGTGGACCGTCCGAACACGGCCGGCGGCAACGACGATTCCGCCGTGCTCGTCCCCGAGTTCGCGTTCGACGACGACACGCCGCCCATGTGCTTCGTCCACGGCGATGCGGACGGCTATGCGTCGATGGCGTCGGTCAAGGCCTGGGAGAAGCTGCGCCGCATGGGCCGCCAGAGCGACCTCCACACGCTCGCCACGCGCGGCCACTGCTTCCAGATGAGCGCCGCGCCCGGCACGGGCAGCTTCACCTGGCTCGATCGGATCTGGGAGTTCCTGGGCAGGAAGGGGCTTAACAGGTAATGAAGTCGCCGCCTCGTGGCTTTAAATGCCGCAGGGCCGTCCGGAACTTAACTACTTAACCACTTAACAACTTAAAGCGCAGCAACATGAAGATTTCCGGCATCAAGTCCTTCGTCGTCCACTGTTTCCGCACGAACTGGGTGTTCGTGAAGGTGGAGACGGACGAGGGGATCCACGGCATCGGCGAGGGGACGCTCGAATACAAGGAGCATGCGCTCGTCGGCGCCGTGCAGGACCTCGAACACGCCCTCGTGGGGAAGGACCCGTTCGACACGGCGTGGATCGAGCACGAGAACTACCGCGACGCCTACTGGCGCGGCGGGGCCGTCCTCATGAGCGCGCTCTCGGCGATCGACATGGCGCTCTGGGACATCAAGGGCAAGGCGCTCGGCGTGCCATGCTGGAAGCTGCTCGGCGGCAAGTGCCGCGACAGGGTGCCGTGCTACGCGAACTGCTGGTTCGCCGGCGCGAAGGAGCCCGAGGAGTTCGCCGCCAAGGCGACGGCGGCGGTCGAGCGCGGCTTCAAGGGGCTCAAGTGGGACCCGTTCGGCAAGAACTACCGCCAGCTGCCGCCCGCCGACTTCAGGAAGGCGATGGAGTGCGTCGCCGCCGTGAAGGGCGCGACGGAGGGGAAGGCCGAAATCCTCATCGAGTGCCACGGACGCTTCGACGTGCCGACGGCGCTGCGCGTCTGCCACGCGCTGGAGGAGTTCGACCCCTACTGGGTGGAGGAGCCGGTCATTCCCGACACGATGCGGGCCCTCGCCGACGTCCGGTCGCGCGTGCGCGTGCCGAGCGCCTGCGGCGAACGCCTCTACACGACGCAGCAGATCCTCGACGCGATCGAGCTCAACTGCTGCGACTACCTGCAGCCCGACGCCTCGCACGCGGGCGGCATCACGGCGATGAAGGGCATCGCCGCGATCTGCGACGCGCACCACGTGCCGTTCTGCGCGCACAACCCGAGCGGCCCCGTCGCGAACGCCGTCACGCTCGCCCTCGGCGTCTCCACGCCCGGCTACTGCATCCACGAGACGCTGTTCGACGACGTGCCGTGGCGCCGGGAGGTCATCGACGAGGACGTGAAGTTCGTGGACGGCTGCATGTACGTGAACGACCGCCCCGGCCTCGGCATCGAGCTGGACGAAAAGGCGGCGGCGGCGCATCCCTACGAACCGCACTGGCTGCGGCACTACGTGGGCACGCTCACGAACGTGCGTCCGCCCGATTCCACCGCCTACTACCACGCCTGATATGCTATAATCTCCATCTGCGGCCAGAGTGGTGGAATGGCAGACACAGGGGACTTAAAATCCCTTGCCCGGTTTCGGGCGTACGGGTTCGACTCCCGTCTCTGGCACCAAACGAAACGGACATTGGAGGGGCTTGGATGGTGCCCCCCCCCGTGCCGTCCTCCCGTTGACGGCACGCCGCTAATCCGGGACGCGCTTCGCCCGGGAGGGTCGCGCTTGTCGCGAC
>CAKULR010000059.1 GCA_934667295.1 uncultured Kiritimatiellota bacterium | reverse complement strand
CGTGGACGAGTCGGGAGAGTTCGTCCACGTCGACTACGGGGCCGACAAGGAGCCGCGCACCTCCACCTTCGTGCTCTCCAACGGCGTGCAGCTGCCGTTCAAGTCGAAGCTGAAGGTGCGCGTCGAACTGCCGGACGGCACGCGCTTCACCGCCTACCAGCGCATGTCCACCGCCGGGAACCTCTACCTCGACGAGGACGAGGAGTGGGAGTACTTCGAGCAGGGGACGGGGTGCCTCGTCGCGCGGAAGGCGTCCGACGGCAAGGGCTTCCTCGTCCGCTTCCAGGGCACGCTCTGCGCGAGCGTGCGCAACCCGCTGAACGAGAAGCGGCAGACCATCCACAGCGACACCTCGACGCCGAAGGGCTTCGGCCGCGAGTCCTCCGGCCCCCGCACCGGGGAGTGAACGACATGTCCGTGCTCGACAACATCAAGATCGTCCTCGTCGGAACCCTCTACACGGGCAACGTCGGCAGCGCCTGCCGCGCGATGGCCAACATGGGCTTCCACAACCTCGTGCTCGCCGCGCCCAACCTCCAGAACGACTGGGGCGAGGGCGAGCGCATGGCCGTCCACGCGACGGACATCCTGCGGAACCGGCGCGAGTGCGCCACGTTCGAGGAGGCCGTCGCGGACTGCGTGGCCGTGGTCGGCACGACGGCCCGGGGCGGGCTCTACCGCCAGCACGTGAAGGCCCCGCGCGACTGCGCGCCCGACCTCCTCGCGCTCGCCGCGACCGGTCCCGTCGCGCTCGTCTTCGGCCGCGAGGACAAGGGCCTTCTCAACGAGGAGGTCGCCCAGTGTACCCACCTCATCCGCATCCCCGTCGACGAGGGCTACACCTCCATCAACCTTTCCCAGGCCGTGCTCATCACCTGCTACGAGTTCTTCACCGCGACGGGCGCCTACGTGCCGCCGCACGAGAAGGCCCCGCCCGCGCCCCAGGCGCAGAAGATGCAGCTGATGAAGAACTGGCAGACGATGCTGCGGGACATCGGCTTCATGGACGAGAAACAGACCGAGCACATGATGCAGGGCATCCACCGCATCTTCTCGCGCGGCGTGCAGACGCGCGACGACGCCGCCATCATGCTCGGCGTCGCCCGCCAGGCCCTCTGGGCCCACCACAACCCCGCCCTCGAAGGCCGCAAGCCCTCCATTGCATGAATTAAGTCGGCCTTCGGCCTTTAAGTGGTGAAGTCGCCGCTTCGCGGCTTTAAGTTGGCTGCGCGACTTCTAGATAACATATGAAGGCAAGGGAGGGACGCGCTCCGTCGCGTCCGGGCTCTGCAATGAAGCCGGACGGCATTTAAAGCCGCGCAGCGGCGATTTAACCACTTAAAGCCGCGAAGCGGCGACTTAATCTCTCCTTTGCGGCGACTTAATCTCCCCTTGATGGTGTGCGGGGCTTTTGGTAGAATCGCCTTGTTTTCTGAAAATAACACGGAAAGGTCGACGATGAAGAGGATGTTTGCTGCGGTTGGAACTGCGGTGTTTGCGGGGCTTGCGACGCTGGCGCAGACCGCCACGAACGCCGCGCCCACGGCGCTGAAGGTGGTTGAGACGACGCCCGAGGCGGCGCAGACCGGGGCCGTCGCGAAGACGGTGGAGGCGACGAGCGACTGGCTGGTGTCCTTCACGAACTTCGTGGACATGGTGGACGGCTGGGTGTGGGGCGTGCCGCTCATCGCCTCCATCCTCGTGACGGGCCTCCTCCTCACGTGCATCCTCCGCTTCATCCACCTCTTCAACCTCAAGCGCGCGTTCCAGTACATGTTCCACCAGGAGGTGGATCCGGGCGTGAACGGCGAGGTGAGCCAGTTCGGCGCGCTCTGCACCGCGCTCTCCGCGACGATCGGCACGGGCAACATCGTGGGCGTCGCGACGGCCATCGGCACGGGCGGCCCCGGCGCGCTCTTCTGGATGGAGGTGGCGGCCTTCTTCGGCATGGCGACGAAGTACGCCGAGGGCCTTCTCGCGGTGAAGTACCGCGAGGTCGCGCCCGACGGCCGCGTGCTGGGCGGACCGTTCTACTACATCGAAAAGGGCCTCGGGAGGAAGTGGAAGCCGCTCGCCGTCGCATTCGCGGTCTTCGGCGCCCTCGCGGGCATCATGGGCATCGGCACGATCACGCAGATCCACGGCATCACCTCCGCCGTGCAGCGCTTCTTCGACCCGAACTTCAACCCAGCGGACATGGCGACGGGCCTGCAGCTCTTCGGCACCACCTACTCGGTGCCCGTGGTCGTGGCGGGCCTCATCGTGACGGCGTGCGTGGGTCTCGTCGTGATCGGCGGCCTCCAGCGCATCGCGAAGGTCTCGACGGTGATCGTGCCGTTCATGGCGATCTTCTACGTGGTCATCATCGCGTTCCTCCTCCTGGGCAACCTCTCGAAGGTGACGGCCGCGCTGGAGCTGATCGTGCGCGCGGCGTTCAACCCGAGCGCGTTCACGGGCGGCATGGTGGGCACGATCTTCATCGCGATGCAGAAGGGCATCGCGCGCGGCATCTTCTCGAACGAGGCAGGCCTCGGCTCGGCCCCGATCGCGGCGGCGGCGGCGAAGACGAACGAGCCGACGCGCCAGGGGCTCGTCTGCATGACGGGCACGTTCATCGACACGATCGTGATCTGCACGATGACGGGCCTCGCCATCGTCGTGACGGGCGCCTGGGAGCCGTCGCTCGGCCTCAAGGGCGTGGACATCACGATCGAGGCGTTCTCGCGCGGCCTCGCCTTCCTCGGTCCGCAGGCCGACTTCATCGCGAGCTTCTTCCTGATGACGGCCCTCACGTTCTTCGCCTTCACGACGATCCTCGGCTGGGACTACTACTCCGAGAAGTGCCTTGAATACCTCGTGGGGCCGAAGCGCACCGGCCTCGTGAAGGTCTACCGCCTCCTCTACGTGCTCGTCGTCTTCATCGGCCCCTACCTCACGGTTTCGGTGGTGTGGGGCATCGCGGACACCTTCAACGGCCTGATGGCCTTCCCCAACCTGGTCGCCCTCGTGCTGCTCTCGCCGGTCGTGTGGAAGACCACGAAGGACTATTTCGACCGCCTGAAGAAGGGCGAGATCAAGGACTGAACGCACACCAACGGAGGAACCTGACATGGCGACGTGTACATGCGGATGCGGGGCGGATACGGGATTCCAGGCCCCCCTCAAGGCGCTCAACTTCCTGCGGGCGCACGCCCACGGGGACGAGCAGACGATCGCGGTCGCGTGGGAACGCGAGGACGGCAACGTCTACCGCTACGACATGACGGTGCCCGCGCGCATCCACCCGGCCATGCTGCCGGGCGTGAAGCACCTCGTGGAGCGCGTCGTCAAGTTCGTCCTCTGGAGCGCGGGCGGCTGGAAGCTCTCCCTCTCCGGTCCGGACAACATCGTGAAGCCCATCGCGCGGGCCTACAAGAAGAAGGGGGCACGGGCCTTCGACTACGCCTTCTTCAACGACCTCTACGCGCGTCCGCTGGAGACGGTGGTCGTCCCCCTCAAGGAGATGCCCGAGACGCACGAGCGCGAGGTCGTCGTCAGGAACAACACGAACGGCTGCCGCATCGGCTTCGACCTCGGCGCGAGCGACTTCAAGGTCTCCGCGCTCCGGAACGGCAAGGTCGTCTTCTCGAAGGAGTTCCCGTGGGACCCGCGCAACCAGCCCGATCCCGAGTACCACTACGAGAAGCTGAGCGCGGGCCTGGAGGAGGCCGCCGCCGCCCTCGGCGGGCGCGTGGACGCGATCGGCGGCTCGACGGCGGGCACGCTCGTGGGCAAGCGCCTCGGCCCGGCCTCGCTCATCCGCGCCGTCCTCGAAAAGGCGCCCGAGAAGAAGGACCTTGCGCGCGGCCTCTTCACGCGCATCGAGGAGGAGTGGCAGTGTCCGTTCGAGGTCTTCAACGACGGCGACGTGACGGCGCTCGCGGGCGCGATCGCGATGAAGCGTACGGGCATCCTCGGCATGGCGATGGGCTCCAGCGAGGCCGTCGGCTACATCAACCCGAAGGGCGCGCTCACGGGCCGCATCAGCGAACTGGCGTTCGCGCCGGTGGACCTCAACCCGAACGCGCCGAAGGACGAGTGGAGCGGCGACGCGGGCGTGGGCGCGATGTACTTCTCGCAGCAGGCGGTTGACCACCTCGCGCGCCTCTTCGGCTTCAAGTTCCCGAAGTCGATGAAGCTGCCGGACCGCCTCAAGGTCGTGCAGGAGGCGATGGAGAGGCACGACGAGAAGGCGCTGCGCGTCTACCTCATGATCGGCCGCTACCTCGCGAACGCGGCCGCATGGTACCGCGAATTCTACGACTACTCGAACCTGATGGTCCTCGGGCGCGTGACGAGCGGCTTCGGCGGCGAGATCATCCTCAACACGGCGAAGATGGGCCTGGAGGCGGTGGACCCGTACCTCGCCGAGCAGATCGACATCTTCATGCCGGACGAAAAGGCCCGCCGTCTCGGCCAGTCCGTCGCCGCCGCCCAGATCCCCGTCGTGGCGTAGGACTCTCCGTAGCCGTTTTCGTTGGTGCACCTAATCGGTCTTTCGTTTGATTAGGTGCACCAAAATTGTATTCGTTTCCGGTGCACCTAATCGGCGGATTCATGGTTAGGTGAACTTTCTTGTGTGTTGATAAGGCCGTCTTATGGTATAATCCCGTTGCTTTTTTCATAAAGGAACGTTATGGACTTCTTTGGTCGAGATGATGAATTGATGGCCTTGAATGACCTTTGGGGCAAGCGCGGAGGATCGCTCATTACCTGTCGCGGACGGCGGCGCATCGGCAAGTCAACGCTGATTGAGGTCTTTGCGCGGAAATCCAAGGCACGGTTCATTAAGATCGAGGGTGTTCGCCCCAAGCCGGACTATGGAAACGATTCTGAATTGAGGACGTTCGCAGTCCAGCTTGCGGCCCAGGCCACCGTGGACGATTCCACGCCCGGCAATTGGCTGAATGCGTTCAAACGATTGGATGGCGTGATCAGGGAGAATGAGCGGACCGTTGTCCTGCTTGACGAGATTTCCTGGCTTGGGCATTACGACGATATGTTTGCGGATACGTTGAAGATCGCATGGGACAATTGGTGGTCCAGGCATGATCGCCTTGTTGTGGTTGTCTGTGGAAGCGTCTCGGGGTGGATCAAGGAGAACTTCGTCGACAACGGTGCGTTCTTCGGGCGTCGTTCCATGGACATTGTGCTGACGGAACTTCCCTTGCGGGAATGCGTGAAATTCTGGGGGCGTGCGGCTTCCCGCATTGACACGAAGGAGATTGTCGACGTACTGTCCGTGACGGGTGGCGTTCCCCGGTATCTCCGCGAGATCAAGCCCGGCTTGTCTGCGGCGGAAAATATCCGGCAGATGGCATTCCTGCCCAATTCGATCCTCCGTGCGGATTTTGACGAGATGTTCTCCGATGTCATTACGGATCTGCCGATTCTCTCGGGAAAGGTCGTCCGTGCGCTGGTCAATGGAGCGTTGTCCGTCTCGGAAGTTGCGGCGGCCATCGGCATCGAAAAGGGAGGACGTCTCTCGGAGGCCATGAGGCAGCTGGAGGAAGCGGGACTCATCGCCTCCGACAGGGGGAAGAATCCGGAAACCGGGGAAAGCGCACGGGAAATCCGCTATCGGATGAAGGACAATTATTCCCGCTTCTATCTTCGGTACATTGAGAGGGAGAAAGCGGTGATCGATTCCGGGGCCTACCGTTTTGTGGCGCTTGACGGCCTGGACGGGTGGACGGCGGTGATGGGGCTCCAGTTCGAGAATCTTGTGCTCAACCACTATGTCGAACTGCTCAGGCCCCTGCGCCTTGGAAACGTCGTGATCGAATCGGCCGCGCCCTATCGTCGGAAAGACCTCCAGATCGACTTGATGATTCAGACCCGGCGCAACAACTATGTCGTGGAGATCAAGCGCCAGGGAAAGATCGACAAGGGGATCATCTCGGAGGTTGCCGAAAAGGTCAAGAAGTTGGCGACCCCGAAGGGGAAATCCGCCCGTGCGGTTCTTGTCTATGATGGGAAACTGGCCCCCTCGGTTGAGACGGATGGTTTCTTCGATGTCATCGTCCCGTTCCGGGATCTGCTTGGAATGTGAGGGCGTGACGCATCATGTGGAGGGAATTCGAATGTCGTGTGATTGTACGATGCTGTTGACGCGGCGTGCGTTCGTGGGGGCGGCGGCGGGGATGTGCCTTGGCGCCGAGGGGCTGTTCGCGGCGCCGCCGTCCGGCGAGGCGGCGCTGCGTCCACGGGTACGCCCCCTGCCGAGCGACGGGAAGACGCCGATCCCGCTTCTGGGGCTCGGTTGCGCCGAACGCTTCCCGCTGCAGAGGCGTGCGGGCGACCGGGATGACGCCGAGGCCCAGGCGCATGCGGAAGCGCTCGTCGACTACGCGCTCCGCCACGGCGTCAACTGGCTCGACACCGGTTACGCCTACCATCGCGGCGCGAGCGAACCGTTCCTCGGCCGCGTGTTGAAGAAGTATCCGCGCGAAAGCTTCCTCCTTTCGACGAAGATGCCGACGTGGCTCGTGAAGACGGCGGACGACGCGAAGCGGATCTTCGAGGAACAGCTGCGGCGCTGCCAGGTCGATTATTTCGATTTCTACCTCCTCCACTCCATCAGCAAGAAGGCCGAGTTCGAGCGCGTCTACGTGAAGCTCGGCGTCCTCGACTACCTGCTGGAGCAGAAGCGGCGCGGACGCATCCGCCACCTGGGGATGTCCTACCATGGCAAGTCCGACTACCTCGGCGAACTGCTCGACGCCTATCCCGGCACGTTCGAGGTCTGCATGATGATGCTCAACGCGATGGAGTTCACGTGGAACCCGGACGCGGCGAAGCTCGCCGCGACGGCGGCGCAGCGCGGCGTCGCCGTGCTTGTGATGGAGCCGCTTGCGGGCGGACGTGCCGCTGGGCTGCGGGGCGAGGCGCTGGAGATCGTCCGCGCGGCGCGCCCCGCCGACTCGCCCGCGCGCTGGGGCTTCCGCTTCGCCGCCTCGCTGCCGGGCGTCGCGTGCATCTTCAGCGGCATGAACCGGCTCGACTACATGCGGGAGAACATCGAAACGCTGTCCGACCGCTTCCAGCCCCTCACCGACGCGGAACGGAAGACGTACGAGGCCGCCATCGCCGCGTACATGAAGCACAAGTCGATCCCCTGCACGGGCTGCAGCTACTGCGTGCCCTGCCCCTACGGCGTACGCATCCCCGAGATCTTCGCCTGGTACAACGACTGGGCGCAGAACGGACGCCTTCCGGCGGACGAGGGCACGAACGCCACGCAGGACCTTCGCCGCCGCTTCCTCGCCTCCTACTACAACACCTTCCGCGCGCGCGAACGGGCGGACCACTGCCTCGCCTGCCGGAAGTGCCTCGTGCCGTGTCCCCAGTGGACCTTCCGCATCCCGACGGAGATGGAGAAGGTCGCGTCGCTCGTCGCGCACGTGGAGGAGGTCTACGTGCAGAAGGGCGGGGTGGTGCGATGAAACGGTCGCTCAAATGGATACGCATTGGCGTGGCGGCGGGCGTCTTCACGCTCGTCGCGCTTTTCTTCCTCGGCCTCGGCGGGGGCTTCGGCCTCCTCGAAAGGATCCAGCTCGGTCCGGCCCTCCTGGGGTGCGCGGGCGTGCCGCTCGCGGTCTGGCTGGTCGTCACGCTTGTCTTCGGGCGCGTGTACTGTTCGGTGGCGTGTCCGCTCGGCATCCTGCAGGATGTCCTCGGACGCCTCGCGCATCCGCGCGGACGGCGGCGTTTCGCGTTCCGGCCCGACCGTCCGTGGATCCGGGTGGGCGTATTCGCCCTTTGCGCCGCACTCGTCGCGGTGGGAGGCGTCTCGCTCGCGGGACTGCTCGATCCCTACAGCGTCTTCGGGCGTTTCGCCTCCACGCTCTTCCAGCCCGTCGCCGAGGGGTTGAACAACCTGCTTGCGGCGGCACTGGGCACCGACGGCCCGGTCGTCCTCTTCCGGCGCGAGATCGTCCTGCGGAGCCTCGCGGGGCTCGCGGTGGCGGCGAGCGCGCTGGTGGCCCTCTTCCTGCTCGTCGCGTGGAAGGGGCGTCTCCTCTGCAACACGGTCTGCCCCGTGGGCGCGCTCCTCGCGCTGGCCGCGCGGAAGACGGTCTTCCGCCTCGCGTTCGACCCGGAGAAGTGTGTGGGGTGTGGACTCTGCACGGGCGTCTGCAAGGCGCAGTGTCTCGACGGACGCGCCCGCGTCGTCGACAACGCACGCTGCGTGCGGTGCTTCAACTGCCTCGCGGTCTGTCCGAAGGACGCGCTGTCGTTCCGTCCGCTGCGGGCCTCGGCTCCGCAGACGGCGGAGCCGGCAGGGGCGCGCCGTGCCTTCCTCGCGACGGCGGGGGCGGGTCTGGCCGCCGTTGGCGCGGCGGCGTGCGGACGGCGGATGGGGTTGCCCGCCATGTCCGGCGAGGCCCTTCCGCCGCCGGGGACGGACGTGCGGCGCCTCCGCACGCGGTGTACGGCGTGTGGGCTCTGCGTGGTGCGGTGTCCGCGAAAGGTCCTGGTCCCGGCGGGATTCTCGGACTACGGTCCGCTCGGGTTCATGTTGCCGAAGATGGATTTCGCGCACGGCTTCTGCGATCCGTCCTGTACGACGTGCGGCGAAGCCTGTCCGACGGGGGCGATTCCGCGTCTGGACGCCGCCGCGAAGAAGACGGTGAAGATCGGATGTGCGGTCTTCGACCGTTCGAAGTGCCTCGCCTGTACGGAGAAGATTCCGTGCGGACTCTGCGTCCGCCGCTGTCCGCAGAAGGCGATCACGCTGAAGGACGAAGACGTCCCGGACGGCGACAAGACGAAAACGGTTTCCGTTCCCGTCGTCTCGTCGGCGTCCTGCACGGGTTGTGGGGCGTGCGAGAACTACTGTCCCACCCACGCCTTGACGATACGCGGCATCTAACGTTCCCCGTCTAGGTGCCGTGGTTCCGGCATGTTCGGTCCGGTGCGCGCTGTCCCCACGCAACTCCGGCCCGGCCCGCACTGTCCCCGCATCCCTTCGGCTCGGTACAACCCGTACTACTCCGGCCCGGCACGCGAAGTACCCGCGCCGCCCTCGGCGCGTGGCGTCCGAACGGTCGCGCAGGAGCGCGACCCTCCCCAAGGGCGATGGCTGTGCGCGGGAGGGTCGCAACTTGTTGCGACCGCTTGGGGCACGTGAGGAGTATCCAAAAGGAGTGTCTAAGCC
>CAKULR010000058.1 GCA_934667295.1 uncultured Kiritimatiellota bacterium | reverse complement strand
CGAAGCCGGTTTCCGTGTTTTCCGTGGCCAAGAGACGGCTACAAGGAGGAAGGTTGGTATCGGAATGTCTAATCACGGAAAACACGCACACCCCCCCCCTGGGGTGATACGGAGAAAGGTCGGGGGAAGGAGGGTGTTCCGCACGTTTCGGCCACCTCCCGTCACGGGCCTAAAGGATTTACACGGTTTTGTTCCTTTAATTGTTCCGCATCATAATCTCACAAGAGTGTTCAACATTCTCTTTATAAGATTGATACTGAAACTGTAAGAAATTGAAAGAAACCGACTTCTTGTCAGAATCAGGTCTCGCATACTGCAGATTATTCCGCAGTGAAATCTCATTCCATCATGTTCAGGACCTCTAGGTAGACAGAATGCAGGACTTCACTTCGGAGCGTTCCGTAGTGAAATCGCATGGTACGTGTATACCTACAGTGGAGAGCCGTATTCCGTCCTTGCTGAGGTCATGTTTCAGGATGCTTGATTCGTTCCGAACAAATCAAGCGATATACTTTGTCGGCGGGACAGCGTCCGGCAGATCTGAATGGGATGAGAACAGGCGGATAAGGTGGTGAAATCCACGCAACCCAATCATACTTCACCACGTGTTCTTGGGCGTGTAGGATTTCATGTCGGAGCGTCCCGAAGTGAAATCTCGCAATTCCACTCCTTGGAAACTTTACGTCTAACGTGAACTAACAGTTCATAAATTAACTTGAAAAATGTTGTGATTTACATATATACATGCGATGCCATGTGTCTTGATGTGCCAAGTTACAGATTTAGGTCAAGCCTGGGTTCGTAAACCGGCCCAGTGATGTAGGGGGTTGCCCTCGTACATGGAGGTGTGGTATAATCCTCGCGTTCCCTAAATGCGAGGTGAAAAACCGTTTTGTGCTTGGGGAATGACAGAGTTCAAGAACTGATTCGGAACGTCAAGCGACCATTCGTGTGCCGACTTCCGCTTCCACCCTTGAATACCTTAAATCAATTTGCTACTGCAAAGCGATCGTCCAACGGAATGTGAGAAGTTTCAAGAACGACGACACTGTGCAGGAAGCGTGTATGCGCTTCCTCTCTTTGTGTTTCGTTCTAGGCATTCTCACAGCCCCGTTGGAAACACAAAGAGAGGGTTTCTTTTTGTGTCCGATTGCCGAGTGGTAAAACAACCAAAGGAGACAGGCAATGAAAAAACCGGAGAAATGGAAACCCGAAGAGTGGACGAAGTTTGTTGTATTCAATACGGCAAACAAGTCCGGGCCACATCATCCTCTTGACGAGAAGAAGTGGAATGATTTTGTGATCACGGCCTATCAATGCGAGACGGAATTGATAGACGCAGATGTAGAGTCGCAGATGGTTACGGCAGAGTGGCCATCGGAATTGGCGACTGAATATGGAGCCCGGTTTGAACGCGACCTTTCGTTGCTTAAACAATTCGTTTCCGCATCTTCGTGATTCATTTCACCGGGTGGTGGAATGTATAAACAACAAACAGGAACCAACAAAAAAGAAAGAAGTCAGAAATGGCTTACAAGAAACCCCAGATTGTCGCGAAGAGCGAAGCCAAGCAGGTCTATGTAGCAGGATGCCCAACGCATAACGTTAATCCAGCCTGTGCCGTTTCGAACTATCAGTGTCAGTGCTTTCCCGTTAAGTAATCGCGGTTTCGCGATTCCCGTCACTTAATGTGAGGCGGGGATACGAAAGCTTGATATGGGCATGAGATTGACATCTGATTGCCATGTACGCACCTACACCGAAGATTCTCTCTTTTGGAGTCTCCGGCGTGGGTGCGGTCTGCTTGTTTCAAACGCCGAGTTGTTCATCGGGTTGTTGCGGGCAAGCGATGGCGTGGAATCTGAAATCGAACGCTTGGCGGTTCTGTTCGAAGTCCCGCCTTCGGAAATACGCCACGATTTCCATGCGTTCTGTTATGAATTGGCGCGGGCGGGAATGATTGAACAAGAAATTGATATAGGCGATCCCCTTCCGTTTGTGTCTGCTGGATGGATAACGGGAACGAAAGAAGAAGGGAGGGGTGGTCATGATCATGATTTGAAGGCTTCGCTTCCGGTTGCACAGTTTTATGGCCGAAATGGACTTCTTTCCGATCTTCATATTGACCTTACCGATGCCTGCACTGAGCAATGCGTACATTGTTATGTACCACAGGGACAGCATGATTTCCTGTCGTATGGGATTACCGAAAAGGTCTTACGGGAATTTCGGGAACAGCAGGGGTTGACTGTCCAGTTGACGGGCGGAGAGTGCATGCTGCATCCTGATTTTGAAAAGATCTGTCGATTATGCCGAGCGTTGGATTTGAACTTTGTCGTGATGTCGAATCTGACATTGTGTGATGAAAACACGGTGACACTGTTGAAGGAGACAAAACCGCAGTTCGTGAATGTGTCGCTGTACAGCATGGACGAGGTCGAACACGATGCAATCACGCAAATACCCGGAAGTTGGCGGAAAACACGTGCGGCGATTGACAGGCTACAGGAAGAAGGGGTGGCGGTACGGTTGGCAACACCGCTTCTGAAACTGAATCAGACGGCATATCCTGCACTTAAGGCGTTTGCAAAGATGCGGCACGTGCATTTGGTTCCAGACTGTGACATCATCCCACGATGTGGCGGAGACTGCTCGAATCTGAACTACGCCTGTTCACCCGAAGAAGTTGAGCGCGTCTTGTCGGAAGACAAAGCTTTCTGGAATCGGGGGTACGGGGATGTCCAGAACTTCAAGCCAGAGGATAGGGTTTGTGACATTGGAAACCTTTTAAGCTTGAATAGCAAGGGCCTGTATTATCCATGTTCGGGTATGCAGGACTATGTATTGGGCGATGCGGGGGGCGTTTCGCTTTCGGAGGTCTGGAAAGGCGAGAAGATGGTCTATCTACGTAATCTCAGGAACAAGGACTTTACGGCTTGTGTTGCGTGTACACATCGGTCGTACTGTAAGGTCTGCCCGGCTTTTAACTTCAATGCGACGGGGTGTCTCTTTGATACCCTACCGGAGAAATGTGCCCTTGCGGCTGTCAAACACCGTGTGTATGGAGAATCGTGATGTTGTTAAGACTCTCAAAGAATACATTTGTCCGCCAATTTGGGCCGTTCACCTACATCATCGGGCGCATTCGCGCGTTTGACCGGATGTTTCGTGACGCCGAACCGTTCTTTCGGTGGTTGACGCGCGAACCGATTGAGAAAGAGGAGTTGCTGGCGAAGATTTACTCGGTTTACGTTGGCGTGAAAGAGTCGGAGATTGAGTCCGATTTCAATGCATTGATGGCTCCGCTCGTTTCCGAGAAGATCATCTTATGCGGTGAGACGGCTACCGATCTAGACGCTGCGGAGGAATCGTTCTCGTACGAGGCCGAGAACCCCAAGACGATGGATACCCATGTGCCTGTCGCCTCCAGGGAGGCATTTGAGACATTGCCGCAGAAGGTGTTGGGGGATTGGTTCCTCGAACATCCAACTGTGTTCACGTTACAGATCGATATTACGCAGGCCTGTACGGAGCGGTGTATTCATTGCTATATTCCAGAATACAATCCCATCTTCTTACCGTTCGAACAGATTGTAAAGGTCATTGACGAATTCCGGAATATGGGCGGAGTGTCTTTGACGTTGTCCGGCGGTGAATGTATGTTACACCCTGATTTTGACCGAATCGTTCGCTATGCGCGCAAGAAGGACTTGATTGTCGGTATCCTTTCGAATCTGACGCTCTGTGATGACAATAAGGTAAAGCTCTTGCAGGAGACCGAAGCAACGGTACAGGTGTCGCTCTATAGCATGAATCCTGAAACGCATGATGCGATTACGCAGCGTCCGGGATCATGGATCAAGACGAAGACGGCGATTGAGAGGATTCGGGCGGTGCAGATCCCCTGTCGCATTTCGTGTCCGACGATGAAACGGAACTACAAGGACTATCTGGGAGTCTTGAACTACGCGCGGTCCCTGAAGATGGACGCACAAACTGATTTCATCATCATGGGCAAGATGGACGGTGACACGAGCAATCTTTCGTGCCGTCTTGATCTGGAGGAGACGCGGCACATCATCGAAGATATCGTATTTAGGTCGGTCCCCGTCAACAGCGAATACTTCAATCCCGGAAAAAAAGAACGGGTACGTACGGAAGAGGCGTTTAAGGCCGATAAGATATGTGGGGCGTGCGTGGACAGCGTCTGCCTGAGTGCGACGGGGGACTACTACCCGTGTCCGGCATTTGGGGGTGTCACGCTTGGAAATTGTCATCAGCATACGCTAGCATGGGTCTGGAATGAATCGCCGGAAACCTTGCGGCTTCGCGGGATCCGTGGACACGATTTCGCACAATGTGTCACGTGTGCAGACCGGGACTACTGTTCGATTTGCATGTGTCGTAACTACAATGAGACGGGAGACGTCCTCAAACCTGTGAAGCATTTCTGCCGTGTGGCGCAGATCAACCGTGAAGTCGTGGATGAACGGTTCCGCCGATTGGAGGGGAATGCTTGATTTGCGACGCGCATGTTCATGTCGGCTACTTCAATCGTCGTGGGTATGACGCACCGTTCTACTACTCGCCAAGGCGTATTTGCTCTGTTCTGAAACGTTGTGGTGTACGGGAATTCATCTTCTCGTCAACAAGCATGCAGACGGTCGGCGTTCGGTTTTCCGACGTACATCGCGAGGCAAGGGAGGTCTGCCGTTTGTTTGGGCGAGGTGCGCATCCGTTCCTTTGGATTACAATCGATTACCTAAAGTACGACCCGAATCTGTCTGTTCTGCACGAAGGTTTTTACGAAGGTGTCAAATTGCACGGCCAGGAGACACCGTGGCTAACCGTATATGAGAAGGAATTAGAGGCGATTCTTGCTATCGCAGAAGAACAGGGAATGCCCGTCATGCTGCATACAGGGCTTGGGAACGATGTCCGGTCATTGGGATATCTTCCGTACATTCTCCGGCATGCGTCCGTAAAGTTCAATCTTGCCCATGGAAAACCAACGGATGACGTGGTGAGGTGTCTTCAGTCCGCTGATCATGCCTTTGTAGATGTATCGTGCATGGGGGAAGAAGAGGTTGATCAGGTCATTCGGGCGGGATGTGCGGACCGCCTTTTGTGGGGGACGGATTTTCCTGTTCTGTCGGCCAGAAGCGGTGAGTTGCTGACGCAGGGGATGAGGCGGTTGTTGGCATGGCGGAGGAGGGTGTTGGCCTCAATTCACCTTGACGACAACTTCGCCCGGTTCTTGGGTATCCCGAGTGAAAGACAAGACGCGGCGTCTGCCATGCAGAACGCCGCGTCGTACCCTGATGTCTGGCTTTCGGGCTACTTCGTATAGTAGACCTGCTCCATGCCGGGCTTGCGCACGCGGATGACGCCGATCTGGTACCAGGGCTGGCGGATGTTGCGGAAGACCGTCTTGATGCGCGGGAGGGAGGTCTTGGGGACGACCAGGACGAAGCCGATGCCCATGTTGAAGACGCGGTACATCTCATCGTGGTCGACCTTGCCCTGGCGCTCGATGAAGTTGAAGATCGTGGGGACGTCCCAGGTCGTGCGGTCGATCTCGCAGGCGACGGACTTGGGGAGGACGCGCGGAATGTTGTCCGGGAAGCCGCCACCGGTGATGTGGGCCATGCCGTTGATCTTGATCTTGTTGTCGAGGAGGCGGCCGACGGGCTTGAGGAAACTCTTGTGGACGGCGAGGAGGGCGTCGCCGACCGTCTGGTTCGTACCGGGCAGCTTGTCGAAGGGGGACATCTGGCAGATGTCGAAGAAGACCTTGCGCGCGAGGGAATAGCCGTTCGTCTGGAGTCCGCCGGAGGGGAGGCCGATGACGACGTCGCCGGCGCGGATGGACTGGCCGGTGACGAGCTGCTTGCGGGAGACGGTGCCGACGATCGTGCCGGTGAGGTCGTATTCGCCGGCGGGGTAGAGGCCGGGGAGCTCGGCCGTCTCGCCGCCGAGAAGCGCCATGCCGTTCTCCTTGCAGGCCTTGCAGAGGCCGGCGACGATCTGCTTGAAGACGGGTCCGTCGAACTTGGAGGTGCCGACGTAGTCCATGAAGAAGAGGGGGCGCGCGCCCTGCACGAGGATGTCGTTGACGCAGTGGTTGACGATGTCCTGGCCGACGGTGTCGTGCTTCTTCATCATCACGGCGACCTTGAGCTTTGTGCCCACGCCGTCCGTGGAGGAGACGAGCAGGGTATCCTTGGTGCTGCCCTGCGGGAGGCGGCAGAGTCCGCCGAACGATCCGATGCCCCCGACGACGTTTGCGGTCTTCGTCGCGCCGACCAGGGTCTTGACGGCCTTGAGCGCATCCATCTTGTTGTCGATGTTGACGCCGGCGGCGGCGTAGGCGGATTTTGCGGCGGACGTGGGACTGGTCACGACTTTTTTTCTCCTTGCTGTTGTTTCGCCCATTAAGGAGGCGAAAATTGCGCAAATTCTACCAAATTTTTTTTCTAGGCGCAACCCCCTTGACGGTCACGAAGATAAAATGCTATACTTTCTCCTTGACTTTTCGGCATATACTAGAATTGTAGTCTGGAGTTGTCATGGCAATCAGGAAAAACAAGAAGACGAGCGCCCCCGCCAAGGCGACGAAGGCGGTCGCGGCGAAGCCGAAGACGGGCGAGAAGAAGACGGCGGCGCGGCGGAGCCGGAAGGGCAGGGAGTCGGACGACGAGGCGCTTCAGCAGGAGGCGTTCGTCGCGGCGGAGAGCGCGGACGAGGCCGCGCCCGAGGAGTTCAAGGAGGCGACGGCCGAGGACGAGGCGGAGGCCGAGGAGGCCGAGGCCGAGGCGCGCGCCCTGGACATCGAGAAGATCGCGGGCGAGGTGGAGGGCGAGGGTCACTCCCCCGCCGACGCGGCCGACGTGCCGGACCAGCCCGACTTCGACCTCATCGCCCCGCTGGACGACAGCCTGTCGATCTCGCCCTCCACGGGCTACGACGACGATTTCGACGCCGAGGGCATGGCGTCCTACGCGGGGCGCAGCGTGCTCGGCGCCGAGGAGCGCAACGCGGTCATCCAGGAGGTGAAGCAGCGCGCCGAGAAGAACGGCGGCTTCGTCACCTACGACGAGCTCAACCAGATCGTGCCGGCCACCGTGCAGGACGAGTCGTCGACGGACGAGTACCTGGCGATCCTCCAGGCGCTGAACGTGGACGTGATCCGCGCCGAGGACGTGGAGACCTACCGCGCGAACAAGGACAAGCAGGGCGACAGCCGCCTGCAGGCCGCGCGCGCGCAGGAGATGTTCGACGACCCGATCCGCATGTACCTGCACCAGATGGGGCAGGTGCCGCTCCTCTCGCGCGAGCAGGAGGTCGACATCTGCCAGCGCATCGAGGAGAGCGAGGCGAAGACGAAGGACATGTTCAACCGCTTCGCCTTCACGCCGGGCATGTACATGGGCCTCCTCGACAAGCTGGAGGGCATGCAGGAGCGCTTCGACCGCGTGGTCACGGACAAGTTCGACGACAACCGCGACGCCTACATGGAGCAGCTGCCCGCCTTCCGCAAGATGCTCCAGAACGTCGCCCTGCGCCTCAACGAGGCCCAGGCGAAGCTGACGGAACTGCAGAAGAACCGCAAGAAGGCGACGCCCCAGCAGCTGCGCGGCGCGGAGAAGGGCGTGCAGAACGCCCGCGCCGCGCTCCGCCAGGCCTTCCTCGACCTCAACTTCAAGCAGAAGGTGCTGGAGACGCTGTGCATGGAGGCGGACGAGACGATCTACCTCCCCTACAAGCAGCAGCTCGCCCGCAAGGCGCAGCTCCTCGCCCAGCACGAGTCGAAGCGCCGCAACGCCGAGCTCGCCGACGCCCGCGAGAAGCTGGAGAAGCTGGAGGCGAAGTTCGGCATGCCCCCGGAGGAGTTCCTCAAGACCTTCGAGGAGCTGCGCACCGTGCTGCGGCGCGGCCAGGAGGCCCGCACGAAGATGGTCGAGGCCAACCTGCGCCTCGTCATCTCGATCGTGAAGAAGTACATGAACCGCGGCCTCTCGTTCCTGGACCTCATCCAGGAGGGCAACACGGGCCTCATGAAGGCCGTCGAGAAGTTCGAGTACAAGCGCGGCTACAAGTTCTCCACGTATGCGACGTGGTGGATCCGCCAGGCGGCGACGCGCGCGATCGCGGACCAGGCCCGCACGATCCGCATCCCCGTCCACATGATCGAGACGATCAACAAGCTCATGCGCGTGCAGAAGAAGCTCATCCAGAAGCTCGGCCGCGAGCCCACCGAGAAGGAGCTTTCCGTCGAGATGGAGATGAAGCCCGAAGAGGTGCGGCGCGTCTACCGCATGGCGCAGCAGCCCATTTCCCTCCAGTCGAAGGTCGGCGACAACGACGACGCCAAGTACGGCGACTTCATCCCCGACACCTCGGCCGAGAACCCCTCGGAGCAGACCGCCTACTCGATGCTCCGGGAACGCCTTAAGGACATTCTGACGACGCTCACCGACCGCGAACGTCAGGTGCTGGACTACCGTTTCGGTTTGACCAACGGCGCCTCCTGCACGCTTGAAGAGGTCGGCAAACAGTTCAACGTGACGCGCGAGCGCATCCGCCAGATCGAGGCGAAGGCGCTGCGCAAGCTGCGCCACCCCTCCCGCCTCAAGAAGCTCGAAGGATTCCTTGGGGGCTGAGGCGGATCCCAAAAAGAAAGAAGAAAGACAAGATTATGATGAGTACGATGACGTTGTTCGCACAGGCCGCCTGCGAAGCCGGAAAGGTCGGCGCGAAGTGCCCCGCCCATGCGGTCGCCGCGCTGGTCGGCGCGCTCGTGGTGGGAATCCTGATCGGCTTCCTCCTCGGCCGCCGCGGCAAGGCGTGTGCGTGCAGCCCGCAGCCCCAGCCCCAGCCGAAGCGCCGCGAGCCGGCCCCCCGCCGCGACGCGCGCCCCTCCGAGACGCGCCAGCCCATCCCCGCCGGCAGCGTGGAGATCTACGTGGGCAACCTCAGCTACGACCTCACCGAGGCGCAGCTGCGCAAGGAGTTCGAAGCGTTCGGCAAGGTGGATACGGCGCGCGTCGTGACGAACAAGTTCAACGACCGCTCCAAGGGCTTCGGCTTCGTCGTGATGCCGAACCGCCCCGAGGCCGAGGCGGCGATCGCGGCGATGAGCGAGAAGGAAGTGATGGGTCGCCGGATGCGCGTGAACGAGGCGCGCAACACGCTCAAGGACGAAGCCTAGGATCGGAATATGGACTGCCTCTTCCTC
>CAKULR010000057.1 GCA_934667295.1 uncultured Kiritimatiellota bacterium | reverse complement strand
GATAGGAGGGGGCGGGCCGACCAGGCACGGCAAGTTGAAGGAAGAACGAGGAGGAAGACCGATGAGCACACGCATCAGGAGGAAACTGCTACGTGAGGGGCATGTCCTCGCCGAACGCCCATGCGCGGACGCGCGGGCGTTCCTCGACTGGTTCCGCGAGGAGGTCCTTGGCCTGGACTCCGAGGTCTACCGCCGCGCGTTCTGGCGGACCGCCTTCCGGGAGGGGCATACCGTCGGGCACGTGCCGCGCACGTTCCGCAGCTGGCAGAACGAACGTGGCGTCCGCCCCCTGGAGCGGTGCTCGGACGCGCTCGCCGTCTGCTTTTTCATCGGCGCGCCCGCCCTCGCCTGTTGGCTTGCGCGCCGGGCGTTCGACGCGGCGCGCCGCCGCAGGCGCCGGACGACCTACTACGAGCGCGAGCGGGACCGCCGACTTGCGCTCGGGCGCACGCGCCGCGCCATCACGCGGCGCCGGACGACGAACCCGAAGCCGACCATGGAGGCCCTGAGGACGGCCTGGCGCGCGGCGCGGACCTCGCCCGAGGCGGCCCTGCGCCTCGGGGGCATGCTGGAAGACCTCGAATGCTACGTCGACAACCGTGTCGTGGGCGATGCCGCGACGGGGTGGCGCGGACGCCGGGGCGGGATCAAGCGCCTCCTTGAACGCGAGGCGCCCGACCTCGCGGACCCCGTTCCCGCCGACGCGGCCCTCCCGGCCACCTCCGGGACGCCGCATGCGCGGACGCGGAGGGTCGCGGGCGTCGACTTCCCCCGCCGCGCCCGGCCCGTGGACGCCGCGCCACTCGTCGTCGCGGCCGCCGTGCTCGCGGAGGCGGGGAGGACCGTCGTCTCCCTTGAGGCCGCGATCGCGCTGAGGGTCGACCCGGACTGCATCGCCCTTGCGCGGGGGGCGCCGGACCGGGACGTCCGTCCGCGCACGTCTCTCCGCGTGGCCGAATGGCTGCGGCGGCGCACGCGGCGTTCCGCGTAGCGTTTATTTCCACGAATGGATTCCCCTTCTGGCTGATTACGTGAAAGATTGCTTGATTTGTTCGGAACGGAATGAAGGAGAGGGAGCGCGGCCCTCCCGGATGTGGAGGTCGCATTCTGATGTGAAGGTTACATCCTGATGTTAAAGTCGAGGTGTCGAGGTGAAGTGTGGCCCTCCCCGACATCGGCGAAAAGTAAAGCCGACATCTGTTCGTCAAATGGCACGGACACTCTCAATAGCGGGCACTCTCATAGTGGGTACTCTCAATAGTATGGGCACATAGCACGGATACCCTTGGACCGGACGTTCTTTTTGCCCGGACACCTTGACCAGAGATCCTTTGCCGGGAGGTAATAAAATCGGAAGACAATTAACTGGGTATGCACATGACTCAATCTATCGCAATCTTTAGTCGTGGCAATTACCGCATAAGGCACAATCCGTTGTGTTTGGTTGAGTCAACTGCATACCCAACCCAGTTCGTCAAATAGTACGGACACTCTTTGGCGGAAGATTTTTCCATTAAAATTAAAAAAATCGCCATTGACAAGGGGGGGGGGCGTATTATATACTTACACGCAGCATATTTTATGCAGACGTGTCGGTTTACAGGCGTGTCGGTATGTAGACGTGTCGATGCGCGGACGTGTCGGCATGGAAATGTGTCGGTTTGGAAATGTGACGTGAAAGGATGGTCGGACATGGTTCGGACGTTTTCTGTTGAACGGGGATTCCGTATCGCCGTTGCGGTGTCGTTGTTGGTTGGCGGGGCGTTGTGTGCGGGGGCGGACGAAGCCGGTGAACAGGTGGCGGCGCCCGTGCTGGCCAGCGCGGGCTACATCAACGGGGCGATGAACATCGCCGTGGAATACAGTGCGGGGACGGATTACGAGATTGAGATGCGGGCCGAGGGCGAAGAGGGCTGGGCGCGCGTCTCCGGCACGGTGGACAAGTTCGACAAGAACAGCATCGTGCGGTCCTGCTGGTATCGGCAGACGAACTACGTGGGCACGGCCTCCTTCCGGATCCGGGCCGTCGTGGACGGTGTTGCCTCGGACTGGGTGGACTGCGGTGAACACAAGGCCACGCTCGCCTGTGTCGGCACGCAGATCGGCCGTGTGGGGGCGGCGACCCTGAACGACGCCTTCGATGGCCGTTTCGCCTCGTGGATCGACGCGACGGGTGACAGCGGAGACGACAAGTGGGTGGGCTACCTGTTCGACGAGGCGGTCCGCATCCGCACGCTCCGCTTCCTGCCGCGCCTCGACCACATGAAGCTTTACGACCGTTACCGCAACAGCCTGTTCCAGTCCGCCGACGACGCGAGCTTTTCGGACGCGCAGACGATCTACACCGTCCCCGCCGACTTCTCCGACGTGTCGAAGGTTGCCGAGGTGACGTTCGATCCGCCTGTCTCCGCCCGGGCCTTCCGCCACTGGAAGGGCAAGGGTGGATACGAGCAGACCGCCGAACTGGAGTTCATTTCCGTGGAGATGCCGTTGAAGCCCGCGTTGAAGGTGGACATCTCGGACACCACGAACTTCTACCCGGTCCTTTCCTGGTCCTTCCCCGACGCCCGTTTCGCCTGCAGCACCTGCCGCCTTGAGCGGGCGAACTCCCCGGAGGGGCCCTGGATGCCCGTGACGGCGTGGCTGGATCCGGCGGCGGACACGCTCTGTGTTACGAATACCGAGGGCGTCTACGTGGGTCAGTCCCTCCACTACCGCGTGGCGGCCGTGACGCAGCACCCCGACTACGCCGGGGAGGTCGTCCACTCCGCAGCGCTTCCCTACACGCGCATGCGCCGCATCGACCGTTCTTGGGACGACGAGGCCCATCTGTTCAGCGGACTCTCCGTGATGCCGTTCACGAACGGTCTGGCCCATGCGGATCTCGGACGGGCCTTTGACGGGAACACCGCGACCTTCCCCGACCTGCATCAAGACACGGCGTGGCGGAAGGGCCCCGTGGGGCTGGACTTCGGCGCGAACGTGTGGGTCGGCGGGTTCGGCTACGTCTGCCGGAACGACAACATCTGCTACGACCGCATCACGCTCACGACGCTCTACTGCGCCTCCGGCGACGACGTGGAACTGCGCGACAAGGTGGCGTGTTCGGACCGCATCACGCGCGCCTCACAGGATACGACCTTCTACTACCAGCCCGTCACGTCGTGCCCCGACGCGGGGGCACGCTGCTGGTTCCTGTTTGCGAGTTCACCGGGCTTCTGCTGCAACGTGGCGGAACTGGCGTTCTTCGGCTGGACACAGGCCGACCTCGACCGGATCCCCGTGCTGCAGGCCCCCACGCGGCTCGCGTTCGCGCGCGACGGGCGGCGGCTTGTGCTTTCGTGGGCGAAGTCGGCCCTCGCCACGGGCTATGAGGTCCAGCGTCGTCTGCGCGGCGTGGAGGCGTGGCAGACCCTGGTGAGCGGCGTGGCGGAACCGACGTATGCGGACGAGCAGGACGAAGCGGTGGAGACGGCGGCCTACGAGTACCGCGTGGTGGCGCGGAACGACGAAGGGGAGACGGCTGCGAGCGCGGCGTTGTCCGTCTACTACTATCGTCCCGGCAGCGGGACCGGCCTACAGGGGGCGGTGTGGTGGCCCTATGCACTCGATTCCAACGGACTCGACCAGACGCGGAACGTTGTCCCGTTGGGGGTGGGTGTGGTCGATGTCGCGCGACCTGCGGGCGAAGAGCTGGTGCCGGGCGTGGCGGACGGCGCGCGCTACGTGTGGGACGGCACGCTGATCTGTCCGGCGGACGGCACGTACACGTTCGACTTCGAGTCCGACGACGGTGCGCTCGTGCGCGTGGGCGGCGTGACGGCGGCGAATGCCGCCACGGCGAATCCCTCGGGGAACGTCACGCTCACGGCGGGCACGCACACGTTCCACGTGGAGTACCGCTGCACGAAGACTGTCGGCATGCGGACGTGCAGGCTGTACTGGACCGGTCCGATGGCGCGCGAGCCGATTTCCGCGAGCCAGCTGGTGCCCGCCGCCGAGACACCGCAGCCCGAACTGGACGGCTGGAAGGTCTATGCGTTCGGGCAGGACATCCTGAACGTCGTCGAGCGGTTCACGCCCGGCGTCTACCGGTTCGCGAGCGGAAAGCGGGCGTATGACGGCGCGCGGACGGGCGTGAACTACCTGTTCATGTGCCAGGAGTGGCGCGGGTCGTTCGACATCTCGGCGACATTCAAGGCGGGATATACGTCCGCCGAGGGCATCCTGATGCGCGACGCGGAGGGGAACATGTACTGGGTGCGCCTGAGCCGCGATTCAAGCGGTGTCCTCCGTTATGGCGTCTGGGGCATGCGGCCGGGTGAGACCGAACGGAGCGTGGTCGCGGAGGACATCGTGGTGGGGTTCTGGACGCCCGAACTGCCTTTCCATCTGCGGCTTGTGCGCGACGGTGCGGCGTTCACCGCCTTCTACCGCAAGAAGGCGGCGGATGACTGGACGCCGTTCGCGACCTGGACGGATGCCGCGTTCCCGCGCGCCGTGGCGGTCGGGTTCATGACCTGCGGCAGCTGGGGCACCGAGCCGTTCGACGTCGATGTCGGCGAGGTCGCGCTGCGCCTGACGCGCGACCCGCTGCTGATCATCGTGCGCTGACGCCCAACTTTTAGCCGCGCGGGGCGTGGAAGGGCGGTGGCGATGTGGTATACTACCTTTCCATGGACAAAGCAATCATCACCGTCGTCGGCAAGGATACCGTGGGCATCCTCGCCAAGACCTGTACCTGCCTCGCCGAAAACGGCGTGAACATCCTCGACATCTCCCAGACGGTCCGCTCGGACTACTTCAACATGATGATGATCGTCGACGTCTCCCGCTGCGTGAAGCCCTTCGCCGACCTCGGCGCGGACCTTGCGGCGGTCGGCGCCGCCCTCGGCCTCCAGATCAAGTGCCAGAAGGCCGAGATCTTCGAGAAGATGCACCGGATTTGAGCGTCATGATCAACATTTCCGAAGTCCTTGAAACGAACAAGATGATCCAGGACGAGAACCTGGACGTCCGCACGATCACGATGGGCGTGAGCCTGCTCGACTGCGCGGACGCGGACCTGGACGCCTGCCGCCGGAAGATCCACGCGAAGCTCGTGCGCTGCGCCGGCCGTCTTGTTCGGACGGGCGAGGAGATCGCGCGCGACTTCGGCGTGCCGATCGTCAACAAGCGCATCTCGATCACCCCGATCTCCCTCGTGGGCGCGGCCTGCTGCCAGTCGCCCGCCGACTACGTCGCCCTGGCGCGGACGCTCGACGAGACGGCGCGCGAACTCGGCGTCAACTTCCTCGGCGGCTACTCCGCCGTCGTCTCGAAGGGCATGACGCCCTCGGACGAACGCCTCATCCGCTCGATCCCCGAGGCCCTTGCCGTCACGGAGCGCGTCTGCGCGAGCGTCAACGTCGGTTCCACGAAGACGGGGCTCGACATGGACGCGATCCGCCTCATGGGCGAGATCGTGAAGGAGACCGCCGCGCGCACGCAGGAGCGCGATTCGCTTGGCTGCGCGAAGCTCGTCGTCCTCTGCAACGCCCCCGACGACAATCCCTTCATGGCCGGCGCCTTCCACGGCGTCACCGAGGCGGACGCGATCATCAACGTCGGCGTCTCGGGCCCCGGCGTCGTCAAGTGCGCGCTGGAGCAGATTCGCGGCGCCGACTTCGAGACGCTGTGCGAGACGATCAAGAAGACCGCGTTCAAGATCACGCGCGTCGGCCAGCTCGTCGCTCAGGAGGCCTCGCGCCGCCTCGGCGTGCCCTTCGGCATCATCGACCTCTCCCTCGCCCCCACGCCCGCCGTGGGCGATTCCGTGGCGGACATCCTCAAGGCCATCGGCCTCGAACACCCCGGCGCGCCCGGCACCACCGCCGCGCTCGCCCTCCTGAACGACCAGGTGAAGAAGGGCGGCGTGATGGCCTCGTCCTACGTGGGCGGGCTCTCCGGCGCGTTCATCCCCGTCTCCGAGGACCAGGGCATGATCGACGCCGTGGAGGCGGGCGCCCTCACGATCGAGAAGCTGGAGGCGATGACGTGCGTCTGCTCCGTGGGGCTTGACATGATCGCCGTCCCCGGCGACACCTCCGCCGCCACCGTCTCCGGCATCATCGCGGACGAGGCGGCCATCGGCATGGTCAACCAGAAGACGACCGCCGTGCGCATCATCCCCGTCGTCGGCAAGGCGGTCGGCGACACCGTGGAGTTCGGCGGCCTCCTTGGCCACGCGCCCATCATGCCCGTCAACCGCTTCGCGTGCGACGCCTTCGTCGGCCGCCGGGGGCGGATCCCCGCGCCCATCCACAGCTTCAAGAACTAACCGGACACAACGATGCGAATCGCGAACCTCAAATCGGCGGCGGCGTTCGCCCTGGCCCTCGGCCTCGCCCTCTCCGCCCCTGCGGCCTGGTACTGGCCCTTCGACTTCGACCCCGACAGCACGAACAAGCCGCCGCGCCTCCACCGCCTCCTCGAAAAGGCGAACGAGTACATCGAGCTCGCCGAGGACGAAGCCCTCGACGGCAACGGCGACAGGGCCATCGAGAACTACCGCCTCGCCCTCAAGGAGCTGGACCGCGTGGAGGCGGAGAACCCCGACCGCGCCGAATCGCCCGAGTTCGCCCCCTTGCGCAACAAGCGCGCGACCTGTTCGGCGGCGATCGACTCGATCCGCTTCGCGCAGGTGAACGCCAACGTGCGCCCCGTCGCCGTCTCCAACACGTCCGACCTGGAGCGGAAGTGGCGGATCAAGCACGGCCTCCAGACGCTGGCGGACGAGGCGTTCGCGAAGCAGGAGGCGGCGAAGACCAACGCGGCGGCGCAGGCTTCGTCGCCGGTTCCCGCCGCCGCCACCAACGCCCCGGCCGCGAAGGCGCCGCCCGCCGCCGCTTCGTACGACGCGCGCCTGAAGGAGGCGCTGGCGGAGGTGCGCGGGGGGGACTACGCGACGGCGGACCGTCTGCTGGACGGCATTGAAAAGGAGCGCCCGGACGATCTCAACCTGCTCCTGATCCGCTCGGCCGCCCAGGCCGGGGCGGGAAGCCTCTTCGCCGCCCGCCGGACGCTGGAGCGGGCGGTGAAGGCGCATCCGAAGTCCTACCTGCCCTGCTACAATCTCGCGAACCTCGTGCTGCGGCTCAACGAAGACCTCGCCGTCGCCCGCGACTACTACGAACAGGGGCGCGCGCTGGGCGGTCCCCGCAACGAGGCCCTTGAACGGAGGTTGAACGCGAAATGAAAGCCTGCCTTCTTGCCGCCGCCGTCTTCTGCCTGGGGGGCGTCCTCCGGGCGGACGAAACGCCGAACGCCGCCGTCGAGGTCCTTGCCAACGACGCGAAGACCCCGCCCGTGCTGACCACCGAGACGCCCGCGCCCGAGGTGCTGCGCATCTGCCGGGCCATGCTGCCGGCGCGTCCCGTCGAACTGAAGGGGGCGCTCATCCTCCGTTCTCGCAAAGGGATCGTCGCGCGCGAGTACGACTACCGGCTCGCCCTGCGGCGCGGGGCGGACGTTTCGCTCCTGACCATCCACCTGATGCCCCGGGGCGAGACGAACGAGATCGCCTCCGTCACGGTGACGCGCCGCCCGGGCGTGCGCCCCGTCATCCGCCTGGCGAAGGCGGGCGCGGCGGAGGCCGAGATCGTCGACTCCCCGCTCGCGCGCGTGCTGGAGACGGACGTGACGTGGCTCGACCTCACCTTCGACTTCCTCTGGTGGCCGAACGCCGCCTACGAGGCGGACCGCGAGGGCGAAAGCGTCCACGGCCAGACGTGCGTCGTCATCCTCGTGAAGCCCGACGTGGCGATCGAGGGGTTGTCCGCCGTGCGGCTCTGGGTGGACAAGAAGACGGGCTGCCTGATGCAGGCCGAGCAGGTCGATGCGTCCGGCAAACCCCTGCGCCGCCTGTGGGGCACGCGCGTCAAGAAGATGGACGGGCGGTGGATGGTGTCCGTGCTCGAAGTCGAAACGCTCGGTTCCCGCCACCGCACGAAGATCACCGTGGACGCCCTGCGCGATCTTTGAGGCCCGCCGCCGGGATCCGGTCTTGACCCGGCTTCACGGGTGGGGTAAAATACGGACTGCATTTTTCAACTGGCGAGAAGAAAGGAGTCGTTCACATCATGAAGAAATCCATCAAGATCTTCCTGTGGGTGCTGGGAGGCCTCGTGGGCCTCGTCGTGCTGGCGCTCCTCTCGCTGCCGCTCTGGATCGGCCCCACCGTGGCGTCCGTCGCGCGGAGCGTCGTGCCGTCCTACACGGGATGCAACTTCCGGCTTGAATCGTTCCGGCTCAATCCGTTCACGGGGCGCCTGCGCCTCGTCGAGGCGCATCTCGCGAACCCGGCGGCGTTCAGGCAGCCCGAGGCGTTCGGCGTCTCGACGGTGCGCGTGGACGTGGCGGTCGGGTCGCTGTTCACCTCCACGGTCCACGTGCGCGAGATCGCGATCGAGGGGGCGTTCGTGGGGTACTACAGCGTGAACGGCACGAACAACTTCGCCGCGATTGCCGCGAACGTCCAGGAGAAAATGGGGCCGGGCGAGGACGAGGAGAAGGACGAGCAGAAGACGTCGAAGAAGGTCATCATCGACCGCTTCCGCCTTGTCGGCACGCGCGTGAACCTCGGCATGCTGCCGCTTGCGATTCCCGATCTTGAACTGACGGATATCGGCAAGAAATCCGGCGGCGCGACGTTCGTCGAGGTCCGCGATGCCGTGTGGCAGGACATTGCGAAGTTCTTCACGGGCGTCGGTACTGCCGCCTCGGGCCTGATCAAGGGAACGGGCGCGGCCGCCACGGGGCTCGTCAAGGGGGCCGGTGCGACTGCATCGGGTCTCGTGCAGGGAGCCGGCGAGACCGCTTCGGGACTGGTCAAGGGAACCGGCGAGACCGCGACGGGCCTCGTCAAGGGCGTGGTGGACGGAGTTGTGGAGGGCGTCGGGACGGCCTCCGGCAAGACGACCGAGGCGCTGGGCAAGGGCGTGAAGGACGCCGCAGAGGGCCTGCGCAAGCTCTATCCCTTCGGACGGTAGTTCAGCGGTGTCCGGGATGGTCCATCTGGTTGGCATCGGGGGCGTGGGCATGAGCGCCCTCGCCCAGGCGCTGCTTGACGCGGGATTCACGGTGACGGGGGCGGACCGCGCGCTTGGCGGATCCGGCGCGCGGCCGGCGGTTCTCGCGCCGCTCGCGCGCGCGGGCGTGCGCCTCGTCCCGGACGACGGGTCCGGCATTGGACCCGACACCGCGCGCGTCATCGTCTCCACGGCGGTCGAGGAGACGAACCGCGACCTCCAGTGCGCGCGGGCGCGCGGCATCTCCGTCGTCCACCCCGCCGCCGCGCTTGCGGAACTGCTGGCGCCGCGCCGCCTCGTCGCGGTGGCCGGTACGTGCGGCAAGTCCACCGTCACGGCCATCCACGGC
>CAKULR010000056.1 GCA_934667295.1 uncultured Kiritimatiellota bacterium | reverse complement strand
CCTCGCCCGGCTCACGCGCGCGGTCCTCTCGCCGGGGCGGGCGAGTCGGTGGGACCTCAAGGTTTTCGTCTCTCGTCTCTTGCTTTATCCCGCCGAATTTGATAAAAATATAGGCGCGAATGGCACATCCTGTACCTTCCGCGAGGCGATTGCGCTGGCGGCCGACCATCCGGCCCTCCGCGAGGCCGCCGCGCGCAAGGCCCGGGAGATGCCGTTTTGCACGATTGGACGCGGTACGGCGCTGGCCGAGGCGTCCGAAGCCTATCGCCTGTTCCTGACGGGCCTCGCGCGTGGGGATGCACCCGACGAGCTGGGGCGGCTGCTGGACGAGGCGGACGCGCAGCTGCAAGAGATCTTGGATGAAGACAGAAAAGACGATAACCGGTGACGTCGATCCGGACGTCCTCGACTACACGGTCGGGGACGACCCCGTGCTCGACATGGACCTCGTGCGCTGGGACTGCCTCGGGACGGCCGCCCACGTGCCGATGCTTTCGGAGAGGCCCGTCACGCCGCCCGTCGTGCCGAAGGAGGAGGCCGCGCGCGTGCGCGCCGCGCTGGCGGACGTGGTGGCCGACCGCTTCTTCGTCGTGCGCGAGCAGGACCAGGACGTCCACATGGCCGTGGAGACGCGCCTGACGGAGACGCTGGGCGACCTCGGCAAGAAGATCCACACGGGCCGCAGCCGCAACGACCAGGTCGCGGTGGACGTGCGCCTCCACATCAAGGACCAGCTCCTCGGCCTCGAAGGGGAGCTGGCGGACCTCGCGGCGGCGCTCGTCGACTTCGGGAAGGCCCACGACCGCGTGCCGATGGTGGGCCGTACGCACCTGCAGCCGGCGATGCCGAGCTCGGTCGGCGTGTGGGCGACGGGCCACGCGGAGATGATCCTCGACCAGACGGCGAACCTGGAGGCCGCCTACACGCTGAACGACGCCTGCCCGCTCGGCAGCGCGGCGGGGTACGGCGTGCCCCTGCCGCTCGACCGGCAGCGGACGAGCGATCTGCGCGGCTTCGCGCGGCCGCTCCACAACGTCTTCGGCGCCTCGATGGGGCGGGGCGAGGACGAGGCGGCGCTTCTCTCGGCGCTCGCGCAGCTGATGGCCGTCCTCTCGCGCCTCGCGGAGGACATGATCCTCTTCTCGATGCCGGAGTTCGGCTACTTCACCCTGCCGCGCGCGTACTGCACGGGCAGCTCGATCATGCCGCAGAAGTACAACCCCGACGTGCTGGAGCTCGTGCGCTCCAAGACCGCCCAGGCGCTCGGCCTCGCGACGGCGGCCCTCTCGATGCTCCACGCGATGCCCGGCGGGTACAACCGCGACCTCCAGGACTGCAAGGGCCTCTACATGAAGGGGCTTTCGATCACGCGCACGACCCTGCGCATCCTCGCGAAGTTCGTGCGCGGCATGGGAATCGACGTGGCGAAGCTGCGCGCGGGGTTCATCCCCGGCGTGTTCGCGACGGACGTCGCGCTCCGAAAGGTCGCCGCCGGCACGCCCTGGCGCGAAGCCTACCACCAGGTGCGCGACAACCTGGAGGCGCTCGCGACGGAGGACCCGGACGCCGCCGTGGCGGCGAAGACGCACGCGGGCGCCACCGCCGGGCTCGACTACGCGCTCTACGCGGGGCGCGTGGCGGCGCTGCGGACGTCGGTGGCCGCGCGCACGGAACAGTTTGAAGCAAAAATGAAGGAACTCCTCGGATGAATGAAACGGGTATGACGTTGGCGCAGGCGTGGAACTACGGTGGCCCCCTGATGTGGGTGCTTGCGGCCCTCTCGGTAGTCGCGCTCGCAATCGTGCTGTATCTCCTCTTCGCGCAGCGGCGCGAGGCGCTGACGCCGCGCACGCTCATGAGCGACGTCTTCAGCAAGCTGCAGGTGGGCGACCACGGCGAGGCGAGGCGCCTCTGCGAGCGGAGGCCCTGCGCGTTCGCGGCGCTGGCGCTCGCGGCACTGGACGCGGCGCGCGGCGCGGCGCAGGGGCAGCGGGTGGACGTGGCGCAGGCCGTCGAGCCGGCGGGCGCGCACGTCGCGGAACAGCTCCAGGCGTCCGTCGACTGGCTGGCGGACATCGCGGCGATCGCGCCGCTCGTGGGTCTGCTCGGCACGGTGCTCGGCATGTTCCAGGCGTTCGGCGGCATCGCGAACGACATCGCGGCGAACGCGAAGCCGGTGGTGCTCGCCGCCGGCGTGTCGCAGGCCATCATCACGACGGTGTTCGGCCTCGTCATCTCCATTCCGTGCCTCGCGTGCCATGCGTTCCTGCGCCGCCGCACGGCGAAGCGCATCGCCGGGCTTGAGACGCTGGCGGTCATCCTGCGAAAGGCGTTCTGATGAACTTCCGCCGCACGATCCGCAGCCATGCGCCGGCGGTGCAGATGGCGTCCCTGATGGACGTCATCTTCCTGCTGCTGTGCTTCTTCGTGACCTCCAGCGTGTTCTCCCAGTGGGAGACCGAGGTCGCCATCGCCCTGCCCACCGCGAAGTCCGCGACGGTGCCGGGCCGCATGCCGGGGGAGATCATCCTGAACCTGAACGGGTCCGGCGACGTCTCCGTGAACGGCAACCGGCTGTCGCTGGAGGACGTGACGGCGCGTCTCACGCGCATCGCGAAGCTCTACCCGGGGCAGCCCGTCGTGATCCGCGCCGACAAGTCCGTCTCCTACGACAAGCTCATGGGTCTGATCGACGCCTGCCGCGCGGCGGACGTGTGGAATTTCTCCCTGGCAACCCAGGACGAGGAGAAAAAATAGCATGAAGACCAGCCTTCTCGCGTGCCTCGCGACCCTGACTCTCGCGAGCCTCTCCGGTTTTGCGGCCTCGCACTGGAACGGGGGCCGCACGGTTCCCGTACACAAGCTCGCGCCGCGCGACGCGGAGGGCGAGAAGGTGTCCCCCGCCGGCCGCCTCCCGCGTCCGATCTCCCTTGCGCAGACGTGCGGGCAGTGCCACGACGTCGCCTCGATGCACCGGGGCAGCCACGTCCGCACGGGGCTGGACGCGGGCGACGCGCCGTCCTCCGTCACGGTCGAGCCCTGGTTCTGGGCGGACGAGAAGACCGGCACGGCGATTCCGCTTTCCCTCCACGGCCAGGCGGGCGCGCGGCGTCCGGGCGACGTGGGCCTGTCCTGCTGGCAGTGGACGAAGCTCTTCGGCCGCCACTTCCCCGGCGGCGGCATCGCGTGCGACACGAACGCGCTCAACGAGGTCGCGGGCGCGCGCCAGCGCTGGTTCGTGACGGGCGCGCTCGGCCCCAACTGCCTCGCATGCCACCAGCAGGAGGGCTACGATTCGAGCGAGTGGGCGCGGCAGGTGCTGCGCGAGAACTGGCAGGGCGCCGCGACGGCGGCCTCCGGGCTCGCCGCCGTGGGCGGCATGAACGAGCGGCTGGAGGCCACCGGGGCGGCGGCGGAGAACCCCGACGACCATCTCTTCAAGGTCCCCGAGACGACGGCCTACGACCCCGCGAAGTTCGACGACAAGGGGCGCTGCGTCTTCAACGTGGGCAAGCCGAAGAACGAGAACTGCCTGGCGTGCCACGGCGTGTCGCAGAAGGGCATGCCGTCCCACGCGATTTCGGGCGACGTCCACCTCCAGCGCGGAATGCGGTGCGTGGACTGCCACCAGAACGGAATGGACCACCGCGTGGCGACGAAGAGCTGTGCGTCCTGCCACGTTGAGAAGGACGGGGCGGGTCCGAAGCCGGTCCACGCCGGCATCCCGCTCGTCCACTTCCAGAAGCTCGCCTGTACGGTCTGCCACGCGGGCGTGACGGAGGGCGGCAGGCTTGCGCAGGTGCGCACGGCGCGCGCCAACCGCATCGGCGTCTACGGGCGCGCCCAGTGGGCGACGGACTGCCCGGCCATCCTCGAACCCGTCTTCGTGAAGAACGCGCAGGGCGTCGTCGAGCCCCGCCGCATGATGTGGCCGAGCGGCTTCTACCGTGCGGTCAAGGACGGTGCGCTGAAGCCGGTTCCGCCCACCGAGGCCGCCGCGCTCGCGGGGGAGGCGTTCACGGTCGTCGAACGGGTCACGGCGGCGCTGGATCTTCTGAGGGAGACGGACGGTCCCGTGGGCGTGACGACGCTGCGGGACGACGGCGTGCTTGTCTACCGCACGCCCACGAACGAGGTTCCCTACATCGCGGCGGAGGACCGCTGCGCGGCCGAGTTCCGCAACCTGCTCGCCACGCTCTTCAACGCGAAGGTCGGCGTGTCGAAGGAAAAGGTCGCCGCGTGCCGCGCGGGCAAGGTCTACACGATCGGCGGCGACGGCGGCGTGACGGAGTGCGAGGGCGTTGCGGCTCCGGCGGCGGAGGTCTTCCCCGTCGGCACGCTGTCGGCGGACGGCAAGGCGTTCGTGCCGATGCTCGACGCCTGGACGCTTGCGCAGTACGCAAAGGTCAAGGACGCCGACCGGCCGTTCACGGAGGAGATGGTGCGCCGGGCGCTCGTCCATGCGGGCAAGGACGTGCGTTACGTCGCGAGCGGGCTTGTCTTCTCCCTCGGCGCGGACGGTGCGCTTGTCAGGACGCCGGGCGCGCCCGAGGCGCAGCCGGTCTCCTGGCCGGTCGGGCACGACGTGCGCGCGGCGCGCCAGGCGCGCGGGGCGGCGCCGGCCAAGTGCGCGGCGTGCCACACCGCCGATTCGGCGTTCTTCCTCGGGAAGATCGCACCGACGGGTCCGGTGCAGGACGTCGAGGCGCCTTTGGTTTCCCAGGCCGAGCTGCTGGGGGTGGACGGCTTCTACTACGCGACGCTCGGGACGACGTTCGCGATGCGCCCGCTCTTCAAGGTGTTCCTCTGGACGGTCTTCGGCCTCCTCTGCCTCTTCGCGGCGGCGGCGGCGGCCGTGGCGCTGAACAGGTTGGGGCGGTGGATCTCGGACAACTCGGACGACTTCATCTGGGGCTTCGCGAAGTGGATCGTCGATGTCGGCTTCGTCTGCTGCCTCGGCTACCTCGCCCTGTCGGGCGTCGTCGGCTGGCTCTGCGGGGCGATGACGGGCTGGGGGCTCGTCCTCCACATGGTCGCGGGCGGCGGCTTCGCGGCAAGCGTCGTCCTGATCGCGGGGATGCGCGCGGCGGAGCGCACGGAACGAAACCTCTGGATGTCCCTCGCGTGGGCGCTCTGGGTGCTCTTCGCGGCGGGGACGGTGTTCACGGCGGTGATGCCGATGATGACGGTGTTCGGCAGCCACGGACAGGACGTGCTGCTGTGGAGCCACCGGTGCGTGGCGCTCGCCTTCGCGGCCGTGAGCGCGCTCGTGTGCGGACTCTGCCTGAAGGGTGCAAAACGGGAAACAAAGCGCTGACGTGAGAAAGTTCTCCCACAAGGCCATGGACACCGAGTTCTCGGTGTCCTTTGGCTTAAATGAGGACGAGGCGCTGTGCGGCGCCGCGGTCGCGGCCTGCTTCGCCCGGATCGACGAGCTGGAGCTGCTGCTCACGCGCTTCAACGACACGAGCGACGTGGCGGTGATCCGGGGGCTCCCGGACGGCGGCGTGGCGACGGTGGCGCGTGAGACGATGGACGTCCTCGTGGCGAGCGCGCGGGTCTGCGCCGCGACGGGCGGCGCGTTCGACCCGACGGTGGAGCGGCGGAACTTCGCGGAACTGACGATCGACGTGGAACACGTGCGCGTCGGCGTGCGGAAGGGGCCCGTCGCGCTCGACTTCGGCGGCATCGGCAAGGGGTATGCGCTCGATGCCTGTGCGGAAATCCTCCGCTCCGAGCAGTTCGACCTCCACGACTGGCTGCTGGACGCCGGTTCCTCGACGCAGGTGATCAGCGGCGGACCGTGGACTCTCGGCGTCGGGGGGCGCTGGAAGGGGCGGACGCGGCGGCAGACGGTGCTGCGCCTTTCGGACGGCGCCCTCTCGGGGAGCGGGTTCGAGGTGCGCGGCGAACACATCTTCGACGTACGGCGGGGCGGCCCCGCCGTGCGGTGGGCGCAGAGCTGGAGCCGGGCCCGGACGGGCGCGGTGGCCGACGCGCTCTCGACGGCCGCGCTCGCGCTCGGCGCGCGGGAGCTGGAGGCGGCGTGCCGCGAACTGGAGGCGGGCGTGCTCGTCGCGCGCGCGCAGCGTCCGTGGCTGGACCGCCTGCGGGATCCTTTGACGGAATTCGGCCGCGTCCCTTGAGGCGCGTGCCTGGATATGGTATAGTTTTCACGAGAGAAAGGGAGCATCACATGACAATCCGCTCATATCTTGAGAAGTTTGCCCAGGAGACGCCACAGGCCACGGCGCTTCGCTACTTTGAGGCCAAGGACTGGCATGCGCGCAGCTGGGCGGACTTCCTCGCCGGCGTGCGCACGGTCGCCGAGGCGTATGGTCCGCGCTTCGCGCTGCGTCCGCGCGCCGAGAACGTCGCGCTCATGCTGCCGAACCGTCCCGAGTGGATGGAGGCCTACCTCGCGTGCAGCGGTGCGGGGGTGGGCGTGGTGCCGCTCGACCCGAAGCTCCACAGCGCCGAGGTGGAGTACATCCTGAAGGACTCCGGCGCCGTCGTCGTCACGACGGACCGGGCGCACCTCGACCTTATGCGGCTCATCGCCCCGGACCTGCCCGACCTGCGCGCCGTCGTGCTGGTGGACGGCCGCAAGGGCGACTGCGAGCCCCTGGGCGACGTCCCCGTCTTCGACTACGTGGCGCTCAGGAGCGATCCGGAAACCGTGAAGCGGGCCGCCGGGCGCGGGGCCTGGTACGGGACGCACGTCGCGCAGGAGGAGGACGTCGCTTCGATCATCTACACGTCGGGCACGACGGGCAAGCCGAAGGGCGCGATGCTCACGCACGCGAACTTCGTCTCGGACATCGGCGGCGCGCTGGAGGCGTTCGACGACATGACGGTGGACGGCAACGACACGCTCCTCGTCGTGCTGCCGCTCTTCCATGCGTTCTCGTTCTGCACGAACTTCGTCCTCGGCCTCTTCCGGGGCTGCCAGATGGCGTTCGTCCGCTCGCTCTACACGATCGGCGAGGACATCCGCGTGCTGCGGCCGACGATCGTGATGAGCGTGCCGCTCCTCGCGGAGAAGATGTTCGACCGCATCGACGCGAAGATCAAGGCGTCGAAGAAGGCCCGCTTCCTGATGAAGGTCGGCCTGGGCGGTCTCGTGCGGCACAACGTGCGCAAGGGGCTGGGCGGACGCCTCCGGTTCATGATCGTGGGCGGCGCGCCGTGCCCGAAGCACGTCCTGGAGGGCTACCGCCGCCTCGGGATGCCGGTCCTGGAGGGCTACGGCCTCACGGAATGTTCGCCCGTCGTCTCCATCGCGGGGCCGAAGGTCGCGAAGATCGGCACGATCGGCCTCAAGCTCGCGAACATCGAGATCCGCCTGGCGGACCAGAACGAGCAGGGCGTGGGCGAGCTGCAGGTCAGGGGCCCGATCACGATGAAGGGCTACTGGCACAACGAGGCGGCGACGGCGGAGGCGTTCGACGGCGACTGGCTCAAGACGGGCGACCTCGCCTCCATCGACGAGGTCGGCCTCATCTCGATTCGTGGACGCAAGAAGGCGCTCATCGTGAACCGCGAGGGCAAGAACATCTACCCGGAGGAGGTGGAGGGCCGCATCGGGGCCGATCCGGTCGTGGCGGACTGCGTGGTGGTCGGCTACACGACGGGCGGCATCCCCGGCGAGAAGGTCGGGTGCGTCGTCCATCCGAACACGGACCTCCTCAAGGAGATGAACGGCGGCGTGGAGATGCCGTGGGCGGAGGCCGAGAAGATCGCGCAGAGCCGCGTCCACGCGCAGTGCCAGCACCTTGCGGACTACAAGCGTGTCCGCAAGGTCGTCGTCTCGAAGGAGCCGCTGGAGCGCACGTCCATCCAGAAGGTCCGCCGCGTGGCCTACAAGGGCAAGCTCGACGAATAGCAAATGGCAAGAGAGGCGCACATGAAACTCAAACCCTATCTGGTCGGTCCCGCCCTTTTCGTACTCTGCCTGCTCGCGCTGCTCGCCATCTGGGCGGCGATGGAGCCGGCGGCGCTCCGCCGGTTCTTCGATGCGAACGGCTATTCGCCGTTCGAGCTCGCGACGGTGCCGTTCTTCGCGGCCATCGTGCCGCTCGTGTGGTGGAAATGCCCCTTCACGGGTTCGCCCCGCCGTCGGGCGCTTCTCTGCGCGGCCGTCTCCTGCGTGGCGGTCATGGCGGTCGTCAAGGAGCTGGATCTGCACGTTCTGGCGATGCGCGCCCTTTTCCCCGAAGTCGTGAACGCGGACGGTAGCGTGTACGGCCTCGTGAAGCCGAACGGCACGTCGCTCACGGGCACGCCCTTCAAGATGCGCTTCCTCACGAACGCCGGGGCGCCGCTTGCGGCGAAGGCGTTCGTGCTGTTCTACTTCGGGGCGTTCTTCGGCGTCTTCGCGGCCCTGCTCGCGTACTTCTTCCCGCAGCTCGTGAAGGGGTTCTTCGCGCTCCATCCCGTCGCGTGGACGATGTGCTGCTTCGGCACGTCCGGCGTGATGGTACAGCTCTGCGACCGCATGCCGGCCTGGATCCGCCATGCGCGCGGGCTTTCGAAGTCCGATACGGTCGATTCGGTCTCGGCCCTCTTCACGGCCCTGGAGGAGGGCGGCGAGATGATGATCGCCCTCTTCGCCCTCCTCGCAATCTACCAGGCGCACAGGATCTACCATTCCGAGATTGAACCGCCGCCCGAAGATTGACGGGCGCGAAGCGTCGGCCCTTCACCGCCATTCCCGGTGGCGGCGTTTGTCAGGAGTTGGCTAAAAGGCCCGGCGCGCGAAGTCCCCGCGCCGCCCTCGGCGCGTGGCGTCCGAACGCGGGAGGGTCGCAACTTGTTGCGACCGACTGGACGGACAGGCCCGCCCCCAACATGCGGTACATTTCAGCCTCCGGCCGGTTAACACTGAGCACGCGGAGACACGGGGACACGGAGAATGGCTTTGAGATTGGCTCACGCGCTGTTTCATCCATGTTTTGTTCACTTGGGAGTGGAATTCTTTACCACGGAATACACAGAAACGCCCTTCGGGCGTCACGGAAGGAGATCGGGAAAAGGTGTGCTTCGCATGTCTCGACCACGTTTCCGCACCATAATCCCACGACACTCAGAACTTCGCGTTGGAGCGTTCCGAAGTGAAATCCCGCATAGATCTCCTGTCTTTAGTCGAAAGAGTGAACGCGCTATTGTTTAGGATATGATTTGGTTTGTGTTGTATTTGCGAATTATGCCATTCGTGATACGGAACAGTATTTCTTACGCATAGAAATCTCATCAGTGTATTCGATGTCCAAGTTGAGGGCTAGGAAGATTGTGGGATTTCACTTCGGAACGATGCCTTTCGAACCCCGGAACGGCATAGATGGTGGGATGGCGCGCGAAGTACCCGCGCCGCCCTCGGCGCGTGGCGGTCGAACACGGGAGGGTCGCAACTTGTTGCGACCGACTGGGCGGACAGGCCCGCCCCAAACATGC
>CAKULR010000055.1 GCA_934667295.1 uncultured Kiritimatiellota bacterium | reverse complement strand
CGGCCCGCTGGAAGCGCGCCGTGTCGTCCACCTCGCCCGCGAGGCGCGGAAACTCGTCGAGCGAATGGTCCTTCCCGTCCCCGAACGCCCCTGGCGGCAGGCGGACGAGCTTGACGGACGCCACCTCGAAGCCGTGCGGCTTGTCGAGCGAGCCCCGGCAGAGCCACGCGCCGTAGCAGAAGCGGATCGCGCGCAGGAGCCTCGGATCCGGCCGGTCGCCCTCCTGGACGGGCGGCAGATGGCCCCAGTGGCTGAAGTACTTCATCTCCGCGAACGGCAGGACCACGTCGCTCCATTCCGGGCCGATGGGCAGCCCCGAGCAGCCCCACACCTTGCGGTCGCTCTGCTGGAAGGTCACCTCCACGGCGTCCGTCTGCGGGTCGGTCGCGCGGATGCGGATCTTGAGCGCGCCGTCGAGGCCGAACGCGGGGACGTCCGCGAAGCGCGCCGCGCCGTCCACGTCGAACCCGAACGACCGGGCGTCGGGCTTCCCGGTGAACTCCTTCGGCTTCGACGCGAAGACATACGGCGTCTTCGCGTCGGACGGCACGAGCTCGTATTCCTCCGCAGCACCCCACGCGATGCCCGCGCACAGCATCAGGACAATGTAGACACAGCCTTTCATCTTCTTCCTTTCCGTTGTTTCGGGCTATTCTAGCAAAACCGCGCCACGTCCCGCAAGGACGTGCTATACTCTCCTCCGCCATGGACAACGAGAACACCAGCATCAAGGCCGTCGTCGTGTTGAGCGGCGGCCAGGACAGCGCGACCTGCCTCGCGCTTGCCGTGAAGAAGTACGGGGCGGACCACGTCGCCGCCATCACGTTCAGGTACGGCCAGCGCCACCGCATCGAGACGACGTTCGCCCGCCGCCTCGCGAAGCGCTTCGGCGTCGCCGCCCACCAGGTCGTGTCGATGGACTTCTACCGGCACCTCACGACGAACGCCCTGATGGACCCCACCGCGAAGATCGAGCGCCGCACGGGCGCCACCTGCCCCACGACCGTCGTCGAGGGCCGCAACGCGCTCTTCCTCCTTGCCGCCGGCGTGTGGGCGAAGTCCCTCGGCGCGAGGGTCCTCTACACCGGCGTCTCGCAGGCCGACTTCTCCGGCTACCCCGACTGCCGCCGCGTCTTCATCCGGGCCCAGCAGCGCATGATGCGCCTCGCGATGGAATGGCCCTTCCGGATCGTCACGCCGTTCATGGACATGTCGAAAGCGGACGAATGGGCGCTCGCCGCGAAGCTCGGTATCCTCGACGTCATCAAGAACGAGACCGTCACCTGCTACAACGGCGTGCCCGGGGCAGGCTGCGGCACCTGCCCCTCGTGCCTCCTCCGCAACCGCGGGCTCAGGGAGTTTGAGCGGCGGCGGGCAGAATGAGGCAACGGTTGCCCGTGCCGAACCGGTCGACGTAGGCCTGCGTGGCGGGACCGTAGGTCTCGCGCGCATTGGTCGTCTCGGAGATCGTGCCGAACTGCTGTCCCGCGCGGCCGATGAAGACGTTGTCCGTCATCGTCGGCATCGAGGAGGAGCCGTCCTCGTTCTTCAGCCGGCTGCAGATCTGCACGAGCATGTCGCCCGAACTGCAGAAGGCGTTGCGCCGAATGACGTAATTCTTCGCGCGGTTGCGCGCGTCGTGGCTCCAGGACTTGATGTGCGCCCCCTCGTTGCGGTCGGGACGCTGCTCGCAGAAGCCGATGCCCGCGTCGAACATGAGGTTGTCCTCGACGACGAAGTTCTCCATGCGGCTTCCGTTCCCCTTCGGCGCGGTGAGGAAGTATTCGACGGAGTAGTTGCACTTCTCGAAGACGTTGTGTACGTAGCGGACGTTCCTCTGGTCGTAGCGCTTCGCGCCGGCCTTCTCCGGAATGTTGTACTGCTGCGTGACGCCCGCGTCGTAGACCTGCCAGGCGTAGCAGTTCGTGACCATGTAGTTCTCGCAGCCGCCGTAGATCTCGACGGCGTTGCCGAGGCGCGTGGGATAGTCGCGCCCGAAGATCGCCTCCGCCTGGATCGAGCCGCCGATCCAGCCGAACTCGCAGTTCGAGACGGTGAGGTCGCGGCACGTGCCCGCTCCGATGCCGTGGACGCCCACGTACTTGACGGTGACGTTGTCGATCGTCACGCCGACCGCGCCGCCGACCGCGAAGCCGTGGCACTTCACGTTGAACTCGATCGACCGGAAGCGTTCGCCGGGGTTCTGCGCGCTGTAGAGGTAGACCTTCCCCGTCCCCTTCTCGTAGTAGTCGTGCCAGAAGTGGAGGTCCCCGTCGAGGTCGCGGTAGGAGTTGAAGGGACGGCCCGTGAACTTGTTGAAGCGCGCGCCCGTCTTCCGGTCCGTGCGGATCACGATCTTCGTCGCATGCCGCGCGCCGCCGTCGAAGACGAGCGTCCCGACGTCGCGGTGGCCGATGTCGTAGGCCCACACGTTCGGGTTCTCGGTGCGCGTCCACTTCGCGGGAACGGCGCCGTCCTCGGGCGAGCCGTAGATGCAGGGCTTGGGACCCGTGCCGTAGGCCGTGTAGGTGACGCCAGGGGCCACCTTCACCGTGCCACGGTAGACGCCGCCGCGCTCGAAGAGCACATAGGAGCCGGGCACGATCTTCTCCCGCGCAAGGCGCGCCGCCGTCCGCCACGCGGTCGCGGGCGTGCGCCCGTCGGCGTCGTCGCGTCCCGTCCGTTCGGAGAGGTAGTACGTCGGCGCGCCGTCGGGAACCGCGCGGTTCGGCGTCGCGCGGATCTCCGCGATGCGCGCATCCGCCTGGGCACGCAGTTCGTCCAGCGTCCGCTGCGCGGCGCAGGAGGCGGTGTTCGATTCAGGACACGCAGCGGAGGCCGTCCAGGCGGCCACCGTGCAGACAAGGGCGAGTAGATTTGCTTTCATGTGTGCCCAGTATACCAAATCGAAGGGTCCCCCGCTTCGCAAGCCCCTGCCTTTTTGATATACTGCGCAACGTGAAAGGCATCCGAAATAGATTGAAGGACCATTCCCTGAAAGGCACGGGGGAGCGTCCCGCCGAAACCGCAACGCTGTCCAGCGACGGCCCCTATACGCTCTTTTCCTTTAACGACCGGCGCATCAAGTTCCGCGCCCCTACGTGCCTGCGCCGCTATGTTGGCGTCAGGAAGTGGGAAGACGGCTATCTGGAGGTCGATGCCGATTACGGCGGCGACATCGGCATCGTTGAGGAGTACATCGATCTCCACCCCGTGCTGAACTGCCTGATGATCGATTCCCGACGTTTTCTCGCGCCCATTCGCCATGTGGAGGTTCGCTATGACTGAATCGAAGATCAGGAAGATCGCCGATGCCGCCGACATGATCGTCGGCGGTTACGCCATGCTTCGCCACCGGAAGGGTATCAGGATCGTCAACCTGAACACCGGCCACGTCGCGCTCGTATCGAGGGAGTTCGAAATCCTTGCGACCGACATGGACGACATCGAGGCGACCATTGCCGTGCAGCGGCTGAAGAACAACATCGAGTTCATGGCGGCCTGAACAATGCCCAAGTACACGTCCGACAAAGTCTTTGGGCACTACCTCTACTTCACCTCCTTCTGCACGATCGAGGCCATGCACGTCCACGCAAGCGACAAGCAGTTGACCGAGCGGAAATCCGCGAAGTTCTTTGTCCGGGCGGACGGTTCGTCCGTCTTAAGGCGACGCGGCGACCTCACAAAAAGCCAGCAGATTGGCATCCAGGCCTACATCAAGAAGAACTACCTTGCCATGTACGAGCTGTGGTCGACAATGTCCACAAACGGTTTCTTCTCCGGAAAATAGCGGAAAGGACACCCCCTTCCCGCTAGTATGCCAGCCGGTTCAGGAGTTCGGCGACGAGGCGGCCGGAGGCGAGGAGGCTGGCCTCCGAGATCTTGTCCATCGTGTCCTGCGGCGTGTGCCAGTAGTCGTTCAGGCCCCGCGCGCTGCCGTAGTCGAAGTCGATCAGCTCCAGCGCGGGATAGCCCGCCTCGTAGAAGGCCGAATGGTCGTCCTTGACGACGATGGAATCGCGCAGGGACACCTTGTCGGCCACGCCCGCCGCCTCGGCCGCCTTCAGGGCCTCGCGCCGGAGCGCGGGCGTCGAGTTCGCGGGAATCTCGATGTTGAGGTCGCGGTCGCCGAGCATGTCGAGGCAGAGGACGGCCTTCACCGTCCGCTTCGCCGCCCGGACCCGCTCCAGCAGCCGTTTCGAACCCTGGAAGCCGTCTCGTGGCATGTAGGCGATGCGGCATTCCTCCGCGTCCGTCCAGGCGAGGAGGATGTTCGCGCGCGGTTTCTCCGCCGCATGGCGCAGCACACCCGCCAGCGCGACGAGGAGGCCGGACGTGGAGGCGCCGTCGTTCGCGCCCTCGAAGCCCTTCCCGACCTTGGGCGCGGTGTCGAAGTGGGAGATGAGGATGATCCACGGGGCGTCCGGATCGGTGCCGGGCATCGCCAGAAGGACGTTTGCGAAGTCGTGGACCTCGTCGTAGATGGGCGCGCGGAAACGGTCAACCTCGGCCCGCGCCCCCGCACGGATGCTCAGCCACGTAGCGGCACGGAGCGCGCCGGGCGTCCCCGCGACGCGCGGCGTACAGTCCTTCACGAGTCCCGCCGCCGTGTCGTAGGCGACCTTCGCGTCCGCCGCCGTGAACGCCAGGGGACCCGCTCCCGCGCACAACGTCAACCCGCACGCCGCCAACGCCGTCCAGCCCTTCACCGCGTTCCCTCCCTCACGGACCGCCCCCGTCAATCCATCTTGACGCCGAGGAGCGCCAGAATCCGGTCGAGGTCGTCGTTGTCGATGAAGTCGATTTCGAGGACGCCCTTCACGTGCTTGCCGTTCGCGTGCGTGACGCCGCTCGTCAGGCGCACGGCGCAGCCGACGTGCTTGTGGATCTCCTCGGTGAGCTGGCGGCAGTAGGCCTCCGGGATGTCGGGGATGCCGGGACGGCGCTCGACGACGGGGGCGTGGAGCCGGGCGACGCGGCGTTCGAGTTCGCGTACCGTGATGCCGGGGACGGGACGTCCCGTGCGCGGGTCGGCGAACGTCACGCACGCATCGGCGAGCTCGCGCACCTCGGCGGGGTTGTTGTACTTCGAGAGGACTCCCTGCAGCACCTTCGCGTGCCCGAGCGTGATTGCGCCCCGGCGCACGTAGTCGCGCACTTCGGCGGGAAGGTCCAAGAGGCCCACGAGGTTCGCGACGGACGAACGGTTCTTCTTGCCCACGCGGCGCGCCACCTCGTCGTAGGTAAGGTTGAAGCGGGTCTTGAGCGACTGGTAGCCCTCGGCCTCCTCGATGGGGTTGAGGTTGTCGCGCTGAAGGTTCTCGGTAATCGCCATCACGGCGGCCACGTCGTCCGCAACGTCCTTCAGGACGACGGGCACGAGCTTGAGCCCGGCCTCGATGGAGGCGCGCTGGCGGCGCTCGCCGCAGATGAGCTCGATCTTCCCGTCCGCGCGGCGGCGGCAGGTGAGCGGCTGGATGACGCCGTTCTCGCGGATGGACTCCACGAGGTCGTCCAGTTCCTCGCGGCGGAACTCGGTGCGCGGCTGGAACGGACAGCGCACGATGTCCTGCGGCGGCACCTGCAGGACCTTCTCCGTCTCGGGGACTTCCGCCACGGGGGCCGGCGCGGGCGCGGCAACGGGTTGCGGCACGACGGGCGGCGGCGGTTCGGCGGCCGCACCGGGGACGACGGGCGCGGCGGGCGTGATGAGCGCGTCGAGGCCGCCCCCCAGGCCGCGTCCCACGCGGCCCAGCCCACCATGCTTCTGCTGGGTCTTCAGGGCCGCGCGGTTCGGCGGCTTCGGCCCCGCCGCCTTCTTGAGGAAGGGGTTCTCGGGCTTGGCGGATTTCTTCTGCGCGCTCATGGATACATCCCCGGAAGATCGAGTCCGGTGTTCTCGGGGAACCCGAACATCACGTTCATGTTCTGGAGGGCCTGGCCGGCCTGGCCCTTCATCAGGTTGTCGATGATCGAGACGACGCGAAGCTTCTTGACGCGCGGATCGACCGAGACGACGATCTCGCAGCGGTTCGTGCCGCGCACGCTCATCGTGCCCGTCGCCGCCGTCGAGGGCAAGACGCGCACGAAGGCGCCGTCCCGGTAGAACGCGCGGTAGACGGCCAGCACGTCCTCTTCCGTGACGTCCCGCGTCAGGTCGCCGTACAGGGTCGAGAGGATGCCGCGCGAAATCGGCAGCACCTGCGCGGTGAAGATGAGCTTCACGTCCTCTCCGCCCTGCAGGGACAGCTCGCGCTCCACTTCGCAGACGTGCTGGTGGCCGCCCAGGCGGTAGGCGTTGATCTGCTCCAGGCGTTCGGGGAAGTGGAACTGGGGCTTCGCCTTCTTGCCCGCCCCCGAAACGCCGCTCTTGCAGTCGCAGACGAGGGAGTGCGGCGCGACGAGGTGGTCCTTCAGGGCCGGGGCGAGGCCGAGGATGCAGCTCGTCGCGAAGCAGCCCGGATTGCCGACGAGGCTGGCGCGCGCGATCTCCGCGCGGTGGAGTTCGGGGAGGCCGTAGACGTTCGTGCCGAGGAGTTCGGGCGAGAGGTGCGTGGGGTCCTTCCCGAGGCGCGTCGCGTAGTCGCGGTAGGCGTCGAGCGTCGTGAAGCGGAAGTCGCCGGAGTAGTCGATCACCTTGGCGCCCTTCGCGAGCTCGGCCTTCGCGTCCGCCATGCCCACGCGGTCCGGCGTCGAGAAGACGACGACGTCGAACGGCCCCTGCGCGGCCGGATCGTCCGCCGCGAGGATGGGCAGGTCGCAGTAGCCCGCGAGGTGCGGGTAGACGTCCGAAATCCGCCTGCCCGCGTCGTCGCGCGCGACAAGCGCGCCGATTTCCGCGAAGGGATGGCGCAGGAGGAGGTCGATGATGCCGAGCCCACCATACCCGGTGGCGCCGACGACTTTGGCTCTGATTTTCTGGTTCATGGAAAGTTGCATTGTACCACAGCCGGGGGGAGAAGCCTAGTCGGCGAGCGGGGGGAGGGGCGCGATCCGCTCGAAGTCCGTCACCGGGGCGAGGAATCCGCTCCGGGCCTGTTCGAGCGCCGCGCGCGCGGCGGGGTAGCGCGTCTGGAGCCAGAAGTCGAGCGCGGCCTTCTTCTCCGGGAACTTCGCCGCGAAGCGGATGAAGAGCGCGGACACGACCACGGTAATCGCCGCGTCCACGAGCTGCCGCGCGTGGAGGTCGTGGTAGGCCTTGCCGCCCGGATGGGCGTGGACGTACGCAAGGGCGTCCGCAAGGTCCCGTTCGAGCGCCTCCATCCGGGTGCGCGCGGCGGCGAGGGCTTCGTCGCCGTCGAGCGCGACGCCCGCGAGGATGTCCGCAACGACCTCCGGCACGAGTCCGCCCGTCACGCCGGCGATCGCCGCCACGACCTGCAGCTGCGAGGTGCCCTCGTAGATCGTCGTGATGCGCGCGTCGCGCAGATAGCGCTCCACCGGGTAGTCCTTCATGTAGCCCGATCCGCCCAGCACGGCAACCGCGCCGTTGGAGGTGCGCATGGACATCTCGGAGGCGTAGTACTTCGCCATCGGCGTGAGCATCTTGTTGAACGCCGCATAGACCTTGAGCCGCCGCCGCACGTCCTGCGCCCCGGGCGTCCCCTTCAGGGACTCGAACCTCTTCGCAAGCCCCATTTCGAGGTCCACGCACTTCGAGGCGTAGTAGGCGAGCAGACGCGCCGCCTGCAGGTCTACGGACATGTCGCACAGCAGGTCGCGGAGTGCGGGGAAGGCGTCGATTGTCACGCCGAACTGCCTCCGGCTCGCCGCATAGTCGCGGGCGGCGCGGTAGCTGGCCTCGCCGATGCCCGTCCCCTGCGCGGAGATGCCCACGCGCGCGCCGTTCATGAGCGACATCACGTAGGTGATCAGGCCGCGCTTGCGCTGGCCGATCAGCTTCGCGGGCGCGTTGTCGAAGACGAGCTCGCAGGTCGGCGAACCGTTGATGCCGAGCTTGTGCTCCAGGCGGCGCACCTTGACCCAGGGCCCCTTCTCCACGAGAAGGCAGCTGAGGCCGCGCCCGTCGGAGAACTCGGGCTCCGTACGGGCGAGCACGAGGAGCACGTCGCCGCAGCCGTTCGTGATGAAGCGCTTGACGCCGTTCACGAACCAGTTCCCGTCCGCGTCCTGCGCGGCCGTCGTCTTCACGCTCTGGAGGTCGGAGCCGGCATCCGGCTCGGTGAGAACCATCGCGCCCGTGTAGGTGCCGTCGCAGAGTCTGGGGATGTACTGCCGCTTGATGTCCTCGTCCGCGAACTGGTTGATCGTCTCCGCGATGCCCTGGAGGCCGAAGATGTTCATCAGCGCGGCGTCGGCGCGGGAGACGATGTCGTTGCAGGCCGTGAGGATCGTGCAGGGCATGTTGAGCCCGCCCAGCGCGTAGGGGATCGTGCAGCCCGAGAGGCCGGAACGCCCCAGCAGCTCGATGGCGAGCCTGATGCCGGGCGCGTAGGTGACGGATCCGTCCCCGTTGAGGACGTTGCCGACCCGGTCGGTCTCCTCGGCCGTGGGCGCGATGCGGTTGCCGGCGATGTCGCCGCAGACCTCCAGGGCGCGCCGGTAGTTGTCGAGTGCGTCCGCAACGTCCACCGGCGCGCAGGGGAACTCCTTCGCGAACCGGAAGTTCTCCTCCAGGAGCGTCGCGACCTCGGAGAGGGCGAGGGCGTCGATCACGTTCTGGATGTCGGGATTGTCCTTATAGAAATTAGCCATTCGGTCTCCATGAATTGTCATTCTTGACAAAACAAGGCGTATAGTATAGCAATTCCCGCTTGGACCTGCAAACCGAAACGGGTACCGTCAAAAACGCGCTACTTCCCCGCCGACGGGCGCGCGAGGAGGAAGGCGCGTGGGGCGCACGTCTCGAAGACGATGCGCTCGCCCTCCTGTCCGAAGTAGCCGCCGTAGCCGAAGTTGACGCGCACGCTGTCCACGGCGCGGAGGCATGCGGGCTTCGCGCCCGAGGGGACGCCGTGCGGGAAGAAGTCCGAAAACGCGCACGGGACCTCGTATGTCCCCTTCTCGGAAAGGGAGACGGAACCGGGCGCGTACCAGTTGACGCCCTCGCGCGTCCGCAGGAAAATGCCGCACGTGGCCTGTCCCCCCGTCGTCCCGGGTACGCGCACGGTGAAGGAGACACCGCGCGACGCAGCGGGGAAAGGCGGGTTGTCGTAGACGAAGTTGAGGAACGCGAATGTATCGACGCCACCCTTCGTGAGCGTCGTCTCGACGCGGTACCAACCGTCCGTTCCACCCGCATGGGATCCCGCCACATACTTACCTTTTCCGAGTTCGATGTGTGCGGGCGGAGTGGCAAGCGGCGCGAGCGCGGGTTCGAACGGCGCGGATGCCGCAGGGTTCAGGTGTCCGTCGACGGGACGGTCCGTCGTGAGGACGACGCCCCCGTAGGGTGGCAGGTCGAGCGCGAGGTCGCCCGTACCCGATGTCGCGAGGCCCACGCGCGGATTCCAGATCCGCGCCGCGCCACGGTCCGCAAGCCGCACCGCGCCGCTCCAGGGCTCGTCCGTGTCGTTCAGGACGAAGAAG
>CAKULR010000054.1 GCA_934667295.1 uncultured Kiritimatiellota bacterium | reverse complement strand
CTTCTGGGGCGCGTGGCCACGGAGATGGAAGAAAGCCTATGGAAACGAACGATTTGAGACATTTCGCCCTCTGCGCCTGTGTCGCCCTGGCGGCGGTGGGGGGCGTGTGGGCGGACGAGGCGGCGGACCGCAAGGCCGCCCTGGCGCGCAAGCGCGACGTGATGTACTACGCGACGGGGTACGACCCCTGCTACTGGCCCAAGGGGACGCCCTACTCGCAGGCGGCGTTCTGGAACATCCGCCTGAACGCGCTCCTGAAGACGCCGGTGCCGATCGACACGCTCGTCTACGCGCCCGTCGGGGCGTTCGCCCACCTGTCGGCGAAGATCCCCTCGGCGACGATGCCGACGGCCCAGCCGTCCGACGAGTCCAACTGGATGCGCGGGGTGCGGAACGCGATCCCGGACTTCGTGAAGGCGGGGACGGACCCGCTCAAGGAGGCGATCGCGTGGGCGCGGAAGAACAAGAAGGAGTTCATCGCGGCCCTGCCCGTGAACATGAACGAGCACAGCGGGAAGGGGAAGGGCAAGGCCGTCGTGTGGGACAACTACTTCTGGAGCCCCTGGAAGGACAGGCATCCGGGCGACCTGATGGCCGACCCCGGCGACCCGGGGCGCCCGCCCTACGCCTCGCCGACCGCCGTCGACTACGGCAAGGCGTCCGTGCGCACGACGTTCGCCGCCATCGCCAAGGAGATCGCCGAGGGGTATGACATCGACGGCCTCATGATCGACTACATGACGGTGCCGACGATCTTCCGCACCGTGGCGTGGGGGGAGAAGGCCGGGACGAAGGAGTGGACGGCGCTGACGGAGATGATGACGCGCATCCGCGCGTCCGTGAACGCCGCCGGCACGAAGCGCGGTCGCCCGATCCTCCTCGCCGTGCGCGTGCCGGACTCGCTGCCGTTCTGCAAGAACATCGGCATCGACCTGCAGGCGTGGATGGACCAGAAGCTGGTCGATTTCATCGTCTCGGGCGGTCCGATGGAACTGAGCCCCTATTCCTACATGGGCGAGATCACGAAGAAGAGCGGCATACCCTTCTACCCCTGCTTCGACGAGTCCGGCATCTGGGTCGGCAACGACTCGGGCTACCAGAACGACGACGAGCGGCCCACGCTGCGCCGCCACGCGCCCGAGACGTTCCGCGCGCGCCTGCAGGAGGCGGCGGTGGCCGGCGCCGCCGGGGTGATGTACCACAACCCCTACCACTGGATCCGCTACGGCCTCCACTGCGTGTGCGGCGGGCCGAAGGACGTGGCCGCCGCCAACAAGCGCTACCACGTGTGCTACCGCAACAACGGCACGGCGGGGGCCGTGCTGAAGGACGGGCAGAAGCTCGCCACGCGCGAGCAGCTCGTCTCGGGCGCGCCGTACGACCTGAAGGGCGCCCCCGCGAAGTTCGGCGTGTACGTGTGGGACGACCTCAAGAAGCAGACGCCCAGGCGCGTGATCGTGACGACCGAGGCCTCCGTGCCGAGCGGCATCCAGACGACCGTGACGGTGAACGGGCGCGCCGTGAAGCTGATCAGGAAGATCGCGGGCAGCCAGCAGTACGAACTGCCGGTCTCGGCCCTCAAGTACGGGCGCAACGAGGTGATCGTGAAGGCGACCGGCAAGAACAGGCGCGGGCAGACGGCCAAGCTCGGCAACATCGCGATCGACGTGATCTACACCGAGGCGCAGAAGAAGGAAGGGGGCGCGAAATGACCGAACCCGATCTCGAAGCCGAACAGGAGAAGATCGAGAAGATCGAGGAGATGTTCGAGACGCGGACGCTGCGGCAGCGCCTGCGCGCCCTCTTCACGGGCCTCCGCAAGCCGCGCGCCTCGGCCGAGTACAAGGAGGCGCTCGTGGAGTTGCAGCGCCTCCTCGCGCCCGTCCTGGCCGTGCTGGTGCCGGCGATCTTCATCGCCATCCTCTTCGTCTGCACGATCCCGTCCGCCCAGAACAAGACGCTGCGGAACATCCAGATCGTCGAGGCCCAGGAGGACGATGCGCTTGACGAGGCGCCGGCGGACATGCCGGACGACATGGACATGGACCAGCCGGTGGACATGGACCTCACGATGGACGTGAACGTGACGCCGGACGTCGCCACGCCCCTCCCGGAGGCCGCCCCCACCGCCGCCGCGCCCGTCGTCAACAACGTCGACGCCGTCATGAACATCAAGGCGCCCGTCATGCTGAAGAGCGCCTTCGGCGACACCCGCTCCGCCGCCGCCCGCGCCACCTCCCTGCGGCACTTCGGCGGCAACGCCCAGACCGAGGCCGCCGTGATGCGCGCCCTGCGCTGGCTCAAGACGAAGCAGCGGCCGGACGGCAGCTGGCCGGGGCAGGCCGGCGCGGACAACATGCGCCCGACGGGTCTCGCGATCCTCACCTTCCTCTCGCACGGCGAGAAGCCCGGCTCCCTCGTGAAGGAGTTCGGCGGCACCATCCAGAAGGGCGTCGAGTACCTGATGCGCACGCCCAACCTGGACGCCGCCGAGATCCACGCCCTCTCCGAGGCGTTCGGCATGGCGCGCAACCCAAACATCCGGCCCGTCGTGGAGGCGCGCCTCAACGCGCTCGCGGACCGCCTGGCGAACACGGAGTGGGGCCCGCCCCACGACAACTCCAAGGCCGTGCTGCCGCGCCTCCTGCCCATGACCTTCGAGACGATGGCCCTGCGCAGCGCGAAGCTCAGCCGCCTGAACGTGAAGAACATGGAGAAGGCCCTGATGAAGCTCAAGGAAGGCTTCCTCCACCAGGCCAACACGCGGCTCGGCGGCTTCTCGGACGACCACTGGGGTCCGCCCGGACCCAACTACCGCCGTACCGGCATGTGGCACTACATGGTCGGCGTGGTGGCGCTGCAGTACCGCGGCGCGAGCAGGGACCCCGTCATCGTGAAGACGCTCGCGATCCTGGACGCCGACTGGGAACCGCCCACGCTCGGCACGACGGACATCGCCTGCTGCCCCGTGCGCGGCAACTACTGGGCCACGATGGTGTTCTTCAACGCGGGCGGCAAGCGCTGGGCGAACTGGAACCGCGAGATGGTGCGCACCTACGTGACGGGCCAGCACCGCCTCGCGAACACGGGCTACAAGGACCCCAAGGGCCATCCGCAGGAACTCGGCTACTGGACGTGCGAGGACATGCACATCAGCCGCGACACGACCGGCATGGAGATCATCACCACCTGCTACGTCGCGCAGCAGCTGATGGTCTACTACCGCTATCTGCCCACGAGCTCGCGCGAGGCGTGGAACGCGGAGGAGGAGAAGCCCGCCACCCCCATCGAGACCGGCGACGTGACGGTGGACCTCGGCGATCTGTAGCGGCGGGATGAATTCCGGTTCGTTTCGCCGTTGACGTGAAAAGTAAGTCATGGTAGACTTGCCGGAAAATGAAAAAGGCAGAGCAACAGATTGTTTCGTTCTCCGGCGTGCTGGAGGTGGTCCATTCGCTTCCCGGGCGCATGCGGCTGTGGATGCCGTCCCTCCGCGCGCGGGCGCGGGCGTTGGCGGAGTTCGCCACGAGCCTGAAACGGCTGGAGGGCATCCGGGACGTGACGGTGAACCCGGTCCTCGGCACGGCGCTCGTCCGCTACGACGCGGCGAAGCTCACGCCGTCGCTGGTGGTGGCCGCCGCGACGCACGGCTTCGACTTCGAGACGGCCTTCCGCAACCACCGTTCGCTCGTGGGCGGGGAGCTGCGGGCCCTCCACTATGCGTTCAACCAGGCGATCATGCAGCGGACGGGCGGCGTACTCGACCTGCCGGCGCTGATGACGGTGCTGCTGATCGTCACCTTCGTGCGCGGCATCTCGGGGCGGGGTGGACCGAAGTTCTCGCCGCTCGCGGTGCTGTGGTGGCTGCACCGGTCCCTGTCGCGCCTCTAGGGGAAGAAGAAGGGAGAGGGCATGATGAATCCGCTTATCCAGGCGTACCTGAAGTGCGTGGGGGGAATCCATGTCGTCCACTCGCTGCCCGGGCGCATCCGCGTGTCGATCAACGGCGTGCGCCAGTATCCCGAACTCGCGGCGAAGTTCGCGGGCATCTTCCGCGACTGCGTTTTGAAACGCCCGGGCGTGACGGATGCGGAGCTTTGCCTCGTGACGGGGAACCTGCTCGTGCGCTACGACCCCAACAAGACGTGCGAGGCCGAAATCACCGTGTGGCTCGATTCGTCGTGGAAGGCGTTCGTCCTCTTCCTCAACGGCCTGGGGGATGTCGACACGATGGACGAGGCGGGCGTGGCCGCCGCCGTCTCGCGCTTCGTCGCGACGCTGTAGGGCGGGTGCCTACAGGCGCAATCAGACAGGGCCGTTTCCCGGTGTCTAGGATCATGCGGGACACATTCGTCGCGGCGATTTTCGGTTGATTGATGATTGCCTTTATAAGAACAGTTATGTTATAACATCTCTGTTTTCTGCTCTTATTGAGACGGTTATGATTTATCAAACGCGAAACGAGATGTTGGCGACGTTGGGGGCGAGCATACGCGCGGCGCGGCTCGCGGCGAACCTGTCGCTCGAAACGACGGCGGCGCGTAGCGGCATCTCCCTGACGGCCCTTCGGAATCTGGAAGGCGGTAAGAACGCCTCGACGGTGACGCTTCTGGAGGTCTGCCGGACGTTGCGGCGGACGGACTGGATTGTCGGCATCGCGCCACCGGAACTGGACGCATCGCTGTTTGAACGTCCCGAACGTAGGAAGCGGCAGCGTGCCACGCCACGTCGGAAGGCGGTTCCATGACGGTCTTCCGGATTAACCTCCTCCTTTCGCCGCGTGGATTTGGTATACTCTGCCGCCATGACGAATAGCTTCAAGAACTGGATGGGTGCCGTTGCGCTTTGCGTGGCGGGTGTGGCGGCGGGTGCGGACCTGGAGGTCGCGTTCGAGCGGACGGACGGAACGCGCGAGGTGCGGCGTGTCGCGCTGGAGTCCGCGGACGGGTGCGAGACGTTGAAAATCGCGCGCGCGGCGCTGCCGCAGAACCTGCGGTGCGTGAAGATCGTGCGCGCGCGGGTGCCGGCGGGGTCCGACGGCTACTGGGTCAATTCGGACGGCGAGCTGGGGACCTTCAAGGCGCGGGAACGGGACGGCGCGCGGCGGAGCGGGCGTCCGCACATGCCGTTCTTCGGCGCGGTGCTGCCCGAGGGGGCGTTCGCCGCGATCGTGACGGGGATGCCCTACAACTACTCCTTCACGGTGGAGCTGAAGAAGGGCGTCTACGAACTCTCGATGGCGTACGACTTCCACATGGAGGACGTGTACGAGGACCTGGCGGTGTCCTTCATCCCGCTCGCGGGGGCGGACGCGGACTACGCGGGCATGGCGCGTGCCTACCGCGCCTACCAGCTGAAACGCGGGGCGGTGAAGCCGCTGCGGGAACGCGCGAAGGCGCAGCCGATCCTCGACTACGCGGCGCGGTGGCCGGAGGTGCGCGTGCGGCATGCGTGGAAGCCGGTGCCGAGCCCCGTGCCCGACCAGACCGTGAAGGACGAGCCGCCGGTGAAGCCCGTCATCACGTTCGACCGGTTCCGCCGCATTGTGGATGAGTTCAGGCGCCAGGGCGTCGGCGGTGCGGAGTTCTGCCTCGTCGGCTGGAACGTGGGCGGACACGACGGGCGCTGGCCGCAGGTCTTCCCCGTGGAGCCGAGCCTCGGCGGCGAGGCGAAGCTGCGGGAGGCGATCGCGTACGCGCAGAAACTCGGCTACGAGGTCGTCGCGCACGGCAACCACCGCGACGCCTACCTGATCGCCGACAGCTGGGATGCGGAGTACATCCGCGAGAAGAACGCGGACGGCACGCTGCGCAGGGGGAAGACGACGTGGGGCGGCGGGCGCATGTACACGATCTGTCCGCAGCGCGCCTACGAGCGCTTCGCCCTCCAGCAGATGCCGATGGTGCGGGCGCTCGGCTTCCGGGGCCTCCACTACCTCGACGTCTACAGCTGCGTGGGGGCGGAGCGGTGCGGCGACCCGCGCCATCCGCTCAACGAGCGGCAGAGCGCGGCGTGGGTGGGGAACATCCTGCAGCTTGGGCGCGACACGTTCGGCGGCATCGCGAGCGAGGGGTCGTACGACCAGAACGCGGGGCAGCTCGACTACGTGCTCTACGTGTCGTTCGCGCGGCCGTTCGACGCGGCGACGTACAGGGGGCTCGTGGACCGGCTCGTGCCGATGTTCCAGCTCGTCTACAACGGCATCATCCTCTCGAACCCGTACACGACGACGGTCAACGCGCCGGTCAAGGGGCGGGCGAGCGAGCTGAAGACCATCGAGTTCGGCGGGCGCCCGAGCTTCTACTTCTACGCGAACTTCCTCACGCCGGGGAAGGGGACGAACTGGATGGGCGACGTCGACCTCACGTGCGCGACGGACGAAGACCTTACGCGCTCGGTCGCGGCGATCAAACGCGGCGTCGACGCCTACCAGAAGGTGTGGCGCCTCCAGTACGAGTACATGGAGGGGCACGACGAACTCGCGCCGGGCGTCTACCGCACGCGCTACGCGGACGGTACGCGGGTGTACGTGAACTACACCGACGCGCCGGCCCCGGTCGGGGAGGTCACGGTTCCCGCCCTCGACTGGCTGGTGCGCTGAAGGCAGCAATCTCAAAACAGGATCCCCATCATCCATTGGCATTTACCATGAAACTAGAAATGAAGCTTGACCGTCCGCTCGTCGTCTTCGACATCGAGTCGACGGGCGTGAACGCGCGGCAAGACCGCATCATCGAACTCGCGGCGATCCGCGTGGAGCCAGACGGCACGGAGACGGAGAAGTGCTGGCTCCTCAATCCCGGCGTGCCGATCCCGCCGGAGACGACGGCGATCCACGGCATCACGGACGACATCGTGAGGAACTGCCCGACCTTCGCGGACGTGGCGGCGGAGGTCGAGGCGTTCTTCCGGGGCTGCGACCTCTCGGGGTTCAACGCGGACCGCTTCGACATCCCGTGCCTGGAGGAGGAGTTCGCGCGCACGGGGCGGAACTTCGCCTCCGGCGACCGCCGCCACGTGGACGTGCAGCGCATCTACCACAAGAAGGAGCCGCGCGACCTGACGGCGGCGGTGAAGTTCTACTGCGGGCGCGACCACGCGGGCGCGCACGGGGCGGAGGCCGACACGCGCGCGACGCTCGACGTCCTCAAGGCGCAGCTCGCGAAGTACCCCGATCTGCCGAAGACGACGGCGGAGATGGACGAATACCTCGTGCCGCGCGACCCGCTTAACGCGGACCGCCGGGGTCTGCTCCGCTGGATCAACGGCGAGCTGTGCGTCAACTTCGGGCAGAAGAAGGGCGCGCGCCTCCGCGACCTCTTCGCCCACGAGCGGAACTGGCTGAAGTGGTTCGTGAAGGGGAACTTCGAGACGGACGCGCGGATGATCGTGAACGATCTCCTTGAGAAGGGCGTCTTGCCCGTTCCGCCGAAATTGTGATATACTAACCTTTCCTGCGCCCAACGACGGGGTAGGCACGGCAGAAAACCGTGATCATCAACAAACCAAATCAAAAGTTCAGTTACATGGCTATTCGTAAACCCACGATGCCCGCTGAGAAGTCGGCCGCGTTCGCCGAGTTCCTCAAGCAGCAGGCGTCTGTGCAGGACGCGCAGTTCAAGTCCGGTTCCATCATCGAGGGAACCGTCTCCGCGGTCAAGGGCGACGACGTGTTCGTCGACATCGGTTACAAGAGCGAGGGCGTGGTCTCCCTCGACGAGTTCGCGGACAAGGAGGCGGTCAAGCCCGGCCTCAAGTTCCAGGTGATGCTGCGCGAGCTCGAAAACGACAAGACCGGCATGGTGGGCCTTTCCAAGAAGGCGGCCGACGACCAGATCCGCTGGGAGAAGGTGCTGGCGCAGTACACGGAAGGCTGCGTCGTCAACGGCACGATCCGCAGCGTGGTGCGCGGCGGCCTGCTCGTGGACATCGACGGCGTCGAGGCGTTCCTGCCCGGCAGCCAGGTGGATGTCACGCCGGTGCGCGACCTCGCGCCCTACATCGGCCAGACGTTCGACTTCAAGGTCATCAAGATCTCCAACGAGCGCAAGAACATCATCATTTCCCGCCGCGAGCTCATCGAGGGCACGATGGCCGAGAAGAAGGCCGCGCTGCTCGCCTCCCTCCAGAAGGGCGAGATCCGCAAGGGCCGCGTGAAGAACATCACGGACTTCGGCGCGTTCATCGATCTCGACGGCATCGACGGCCTCCTCCACATCACGGACATGAGCTGGGGCCGCATCAAGCACCCGAGCGAAATGCTCAAGGTCGGCCAGGAGCTCGACGTCATGGTCCTCGACGTCGACCAGGAGAAGGAGCGCATCTCGCTCGGCCTCAAGCAGACGACGGAGAACCCGTGGTCGACGATCTCCGAGCAGTTCCCCGTGGGCAGCCGCGTGCAGGGCAAGGTCGTGAACCTCGCCGCGTACGGCGCGTTCGTCGAGATCGCCCCCGGCATCGAGGGGCTCGTCCACATCAGCGAGTTCAGCTGGACGAAGCGCGTCGCCCGCGCGAGCGACATGCTCAACGTCGGCGACGAGATCATGGTGCAGGTCCTCTCGGTCGATTCCGAGAACCAGAAGATTGCCCTCGGCATCCGCCAGACGCAGGAGAACCCGTGGGACAGCGTGATGGACCGCTACCCGGTGGGCAGCCGCGTCAAGGGTAAGGTCCGCAACTTCACGCAGTACGGTGCGTTCGTCGAGCTCGAAGACGGCATCGACGGCATGATCCACGTGACGGACCTCTCCTGGACACGCCGTCCGGCGCACCCGTCGGAATGCCTCCAGAAGGGCCAGGAGGTCGAGGCGATCGTGCTCGACGTCAACCCGAAGGAACAGCGCATCTCGCTCGGCCTCAAGCAGGCCCAGACCGATCCGTGGGCGGACATCGCCTCCAAGTACGCGGTCGGCGCGATCGTCAAGGGCAAGGTCTCGAAGGTCGCCTCCTTCGGCGCGTTCGTGGAGCTTGAGGAGGGCGTGGACGGCCTCGTCCACATCTCCCAGATCAGCGACCAGCGCATCGAGAAGGTCAAGGACGCGCTTCAGATCGGCCAGGAGGTCGAGGCCCGCGTGGTCAAGGTCGACCGCGGCGAGCGTCGCATCGGCCTGTCGATCAAGGCGGTCAACATGACCGACGAGCAGGTCAAGGAGCTCGAAGCCGAGGCGATGGGTTCGACGTCCGTCGATTCCGCCAGTTCCGCCCCTGCGGGCAGCCCGGCGCTCGGGTCCCTCGGCGCGGCGTTCGACGATGCCTTCGGCAATGTCGAGTGGCAGCCCGGCGAGGCCGAGACCAAGTAACGACGTAAAGAAAGGATATTCATCATGTCCAGAGTCTGCGAAATCTGCGGCAAGGGTCCGGCGGCCGGTCGGTCCATCATCCGCAAGGGTTCTCCGAAGTACAAGGGCGGCATCGGTCTGCATACGACCGGCATTTCGAAGCGCCGCTTCCTGCCGAACCTCCAGACGGTGCGCGTGACCGACGGCAAGGGCAACACCAGCCGTAAGACGATCTGCACGCGCTGCCTGAAGGCGGGCAAGGTGACGAAGGCCTAACAGGGGCATTCGCCATCCGCAGGGAGGAGGCCGGGACGTACGTCCCGGCCTCCTCCCTGCGGATGG
>CAKULR010000053.1 GCA_934667295.1 uncultured Kiritimatiellota bacterium | reverse complement strand
TATTTTGTCCTTCATCGCTACCCGCTTTCTTCTTAGGCTTCAAGAAGAAAGTGTAAACCTATCATAAAACCGGACATAAAACTTGAAACCTAAAACCTGAAACCTTCAATCCACAATTGCTTTTTGCGGAGGGGGAGGGTGAGCGGGCCGCACCGAGATATGTTATACTAATTCCCTTATGGCAAAGAAGGTGCTGTTCTGGGGACGGTTCGATCCCGGCTACTCGCGCAACCGGGTCTATGCGGCCCTCTTCCGCGAGCTGGGCTGGGACGTGGACTATTTCTTCGTCAAGTGGTTTCCGAAGTTCGGCGACTGGGAGGCCGCCGTGCGCGGGCTCGGGCGGCGTCCCCTCCCCGACCTCGTGTGGGTGCCCGTCTGCCGCCAGCGCGACATCCTCGCGGCGTGCCGTTGGGCGCACCGGCGGGGCGTGAAGGCGCTGTTCGACCCGATGATCTCGGCGTGGGACAAGAAGGTTCTCGAACAAAAGAAGTGGCGGGCCGACGAGCCGCGCGCGAAGCGGCTCCACGCCCACGAGACCGTGCTGATGAACGCGCCCGACATGGTGACGTGGGACACGTCGTGCCACCTGGAGTTCTGCGCGCGCGAGTTCAACGTGCCGCGCGAACGGCTGCGCGTGCTCCTGACCGGCACGGACGAGACGGTGTTCCGGCCCCAGGCGGACGCGGCACCCGCCACGGGTCCGTTCCGCGTCCTCTACCACGGGGCGTACCTGCCGCTCCACGGCACGGAGTACATCGTGGAGGCGGCGCGGATGACGGAGGGCGAGGGCATCCAGTGGGACTTCCTCGGCTGGGGGGCCTACAAGGCCGCGACCGAGGCGAAGGCGGCGGGCATCTCGAACATCCGCTTCCTCGACAAGGTGCCGTACGTGGACGTGCCGAAGGTGATCTGCGCGCACGACGTGGTGCTGGGCGTCTTCGGGACGACCGAGAAGGCGTCGCGCGTGATCGGCAACAAGGTCTACGAGTGCATGGCCTGCGCGCGGCCGACCGTCAACGAGTTCTGCACGGGCTATCCGCCCGAGGCGAAGGACTGCCGGGCCATCAAGTTCATCCCGCCGGGCGACGCGCGGGCGATCGCGGACGCCGTGCGCGCCTACCGCGCCGACTGGGCGAACCGGGACGCCTACTTCGCCGCCGCGCGCGATTTCTTCGAGAGGCACCTCAGCATGCGGGTGATCAAGACCCAGCTGGCGGGGGTCCTCGCCGACATGGGACTGTGAGGAGCAGCGACACGCGATGTCCAGAAAGCACAAGGCCCCGTCCGTCCAGTACCGGCGGGAATTCTTCGACCGGGAGTATTCGGCCCGTGAGGTGTACGGTCGGCTGTGGCGCTATGCGCGGCGCTACCGTCTGCGGATCCTGCTCGGGATCGTCTGCGGCATCCTGACCGCCGGCACCCTGCTGCCGCTCTACCAGGTGATCCAGCCGTCGCTCAAGGGCGTCCTCGCGAACGAGGGGAAGGGCGAACGGGTCGAGAAGGTCGCGGACGCCGCGCGCGCCGAACAGGCCCCGCCCGCCGAACGGACGCAGAAGCCCGCGCACCGCGCGAACAGGCTGGAGCGCGAGATGGCGAAGGCGGGCGCGCTGCCGGGCTGGTATCCGACGGTGGAGAAATACGCGGCGAAGTGCGGCATCACGCTCCGGACCGAGGCGGGGGAGATGGGGGGCGCGCTCGTGCTGCTCGTCGTCTTCGTGGTGCCGTTCATCGCGTTCGTGCGCCTGGGGCTCGTCTTCCTGAACAACTACTGCCTCGCGTGGGCGGCGATGCGGGTCGTTGCGGACCTGCGCGTGGACATCCTGGAGCACCTGCAGAAGCAGTCGCTCCAGTTCTTCGGGCGCATCGACGTGGGGCAGCTGATGAGCCGCGCGACGTCCGACCCGCAGCAGATGCGGCAGATCCTCCAGCACGTGCTGCAGGAGCTCGCCCAGGCGCCGTTCGAGATCGCCGTCTCGGTCGGCTACATCGTCTGGTTCGCCGTCGCGAACAGGATGCTTCCGACGCTCGTCGTCATCTGCGTGGGCTTCCCGCTCTTCATCGTGCCCGTCGTCACGCTCTCGAAGCACATCCGCAAGTGGGCGAAGAAGGCGCTGAAACGCTTCAGCGTCGTGGGCAGCCGCATCCACGAGATCCTCACATGCATCCGCGTGGTGAAGGCCTACGACACAGCCGCGTACGAGAACGCGAAGTATCGCCGCGTCGTCCACGACCTCCTGAAGGCGACGCTGCGGACGGTGCGGCTGGGGCTCCTCGTGGGCCCGGCCGTCGAGACGGTCGGCATCCTCCTCATCTGCGGCTTCGTCGTGTGGTGCTTCTTCGCGCACGTCACGCTCTCCTCCGTGCTGCCGATGCTCGCGCCGCTCCTCATCATCTACAAGCCGCTCAAGCAGCTCTCGAAGATCCAGGTGCAGATCGAGCAGGGACGCGCCGCGCTCGCGCGCATCTTCTCGATCCTCGACGTCCACATGGAACTGCCCGAGAAGGCCGACGCCGTGCGCAAGCCCTCCTTCGACGACCGCATCGTCTTCGACGACGTTTCGTTCCGCTACGAGACGGCGGACCGGGATGCCGTCTCGCACGCCTCCTTCGAGATCGCGCGCGGCAGGGTCGTCGCGGTGGTGGGCGGCACCGGCAGCGGCAAGTCCACGATGAGCGGCCTCCTCGCCCGCTTCTACGACCCGCGCGAGGGGCGCATCACGATGGACGGCGTGGACCTGCGCGACCTGCACGTCGCGGACCTGCGCGCCCTCGTCGGCAGCGTCATGCAGGAGACGCTGCTCTTCAACGACACGATCGAGGAGAACATCAAGTACGGCTCGCCCGACGCGACGCACGAGCAGGTCGCCGCCGCCGCGAAGATGGCGAACGCGCACGACTTCATCATGGCGCAGCCGGAGGGCTACGCGCGCAACGTCGGCGAGAAGGGCTTCGCGCTCTCCGGCGGCGAGCGCCAGCGCATCGCGATCGCGCGCGCGATCCTGCGCAACCCGCCGATCCTCATCCTCGACGAGGCGACGAGCGCCCTGGACACCGTGACCGAACGCCTCGTGCAGGACGCCATCGACAACCTCATGAAGGACCGCACGACCTTCGCGATCGCGCACCGCCTCTCGACGATCCGCAACGCGGACCTCATCCTCGTCATGCAGGACGGCCGCATCGTCGAACGCGGCACGCACGCCGAGCTCTTCGCGGCCAACGGCGTCTACCGCAGGCTCTGCGAGATGCAGAAGACGAACTAGGGTGCGGGAACGCATGCGAATGACTTGAGACGAAAGATCCTGAAGACGAGATGAGCAAGAAAGACAACAAGAACGCGAATGAACCGCCGAGCCTCTTCGACGATTTGAATTTGTTCGGGACGGTGGCCGGCGCAACGGACGGGAAGCCGCCCGAAACGGAAAAGACGGCTGCGCCGGAACCGGCGGAACCGACAGCCCCGGCGCCGTCCGCGACGGGCGGGGTTCCGCCCGTGCCGCCGCCGGGCGGCACGCTCACCGGGCACGGACCCCTGCGCGACCTCTACGATTTCAACTTCCGCGAATACTCCGCCTACGTCATCTGCAACCGCGCGATCCCCGCCGTCGAGGACGGCCTCAAGCCCGTGCAGCGCCGCATCCTCCACTCCCTCTGGGAGAAGGACGACGGCCGCTTCACGAAGGTCGCCAACATCGTCGGCCACGCGATGCAGTACCACCCCCACGGCGACGCCTCCATCGGCGACGCGCTCGTCGTGCTCGCGAACAAGCTCTGGGGAAAGGGCAAGGGCTACCTGATCGACGGACAGGGCAACTTCGGCGACCTCTTCACGGGCATGCCCGCCGCCGCCTCGCGCTACATCGAGTGCCGCCTTTCGGAACTTGCGCGCAAGGAGGTGTTCAACCCCAAGACGACGGACTACACGCCGAGCTACGACGGGCGCAACAAGGAACCCGTCCTGCTGCCCGCGAAGATCCCGCTCCTCCTCATGCTCGGCGCGGACGGCATCGCCGTGGGCCTCTCCACCGCGATCCTCCCGCACAACTTCACGGAGCTGCTGGAGGCCGAGATCAACCTCATCCAGAAGAAGCCCTTCACGCTCTACCCCGACTTCCAGCTCGGCGGCGTGATGGACGTCTCGGACTACCAGGACGGACTCGGCAAGGTCAAGGTGCGCGCCGTCATCGAGGCGCGCGACAAGAACAAGCTCGTCATCACGCAGCTCCCCTGGGGCGAGACGACGGACTCCCTCTCCGCCTCCGTCGAGGAGGCGATTCGGAAGAAGAAGGTCGCGGTGCGCAAGATCCACGACCTCACCTCGCAGACGGTCCAGATCGAGCTGGAGCTCGCGACGGGCGCGACGCAGGAGAAGGTGAAGAGCGCGCTCTATGCGTTCACGACGTGCGAGAAGTCCATCGCCTCCCGCCCGATCGTGCTGGACGCGGGGCGTCCGCGCGCGATGAGCGTCACGCAGATCCTCCAGAAGAACGCCGACCGGCTCATGTCCCTCACGAAGCGCGAACAGGAAATCCGCCTCGGCGAGCTCGACAGGCTCTTCCACGACCGCACGCTCGACCGCATCTTCATCGAGGAGCGCATCTACAAGCGCATCGAGAAGGAGAAGACCTACGAGGGCGTGAAGGCGACCATCCGCACGGGCTTCGCGCCGTTCCTCTCGCACCTGCGCCACCCGGAGGTCACGGACGACGACATCGAGCGTCTGCTGAAGATCCCCATCCGCCGCATCTCCCAGTTCGACATCGACAAGAACCGCGAGGAGATTGCCGCCATCGAGAAGGAGGAGGCCGAAGTCAGGGACAACCTCCTCCACCTGCGCGCCTTCGTGGTCAAGTACCTCAGGGGCCTGATCAGGCAGTACGGGAAGAAGTACCCCCGCATGACGCAGATCGCCGCCGGCGCGTTCAAGGAGGTGGACGTGCGCGCGATCACGGCGAGCGAGCTCACGATCCGCTACGACAAGGAGAACCACTTCGTGGGGTCCGGCCTCAAGGGCGGCGACGAGCTCTTCAAGTGCTCCTCGCTCGACAAGCTCGTCTTCGTCTGGAAGGACGGCCGCTACAAGATGACGCCGCCCTCGGACAAGATCTTCGTCGACAAGGACCTCCTCGAAGTCTTCCTCTTCAACCCCGAGAAGGACCGCGCCCGCGCGTTCGTCTGTGTCTACGAGGAACCCCTCTACGGTTTCGCGTACATCAAGCGCTTCACCTTCGGCGGCATGATCAACAACAAGGAATACCGCCTCGCGCCCGAGAAGAGCAAGGTGCTCTTCTTCGACGAGGGCTGCCCCGAAAAGCTCTACGTGAAGTTCAAGCCCGCGAAGAACCAGAAGATCCACCAGATGCTCTTCCAGCCGTTGGAGCCCGTGGACAAGGGGGCGGGCGACAAGATGCCCCTCGTCGAGATCCGCGGCGCGCCCGCGCGCGGCATCCAGCTCACGCCGAAGCCCATCGCCCGCGTCTCGCCCACGAAGGGCTCGTGGTGGAACGACGACGAGGCCGCCGCCAAGGGGGTAATCCTATGAAGAAACTGCTTTGCGTCATGCTGGCCCTGCCCCTGGTGGCCTGGGGCGGCAGGAAGGGGGCGTCCAACGGACTGCCCGAGACGGCGCGCCCCGATATCGCGGCGGCCACCGCGAAGGCCGCGCAGCGGCCGCATCCGCGCCTGTTCGCGGACGCGGCGGGATTCGCGGCGCTCAGGGCGCGTGCCGCGTCCGACGCCTACGTGAAGATGGGCGCGGAGCATGTGCGGGAGCTCGCGGACGGGCTCCTGGGGACGTCCCCCGTCGAACGCATCAAGGAGGGGCGCCGTCTGCTCGCCGTCAGCCGCCGCGCGTTGCTGCGCATCAACACGCTCGCGCTCGCCTACCGCCTGGGCGGACGCCGCGAGCATCTGGACCGCGCCGTGGCGGAGCTGCGCGCCGTCTGCGCGTTCTCGGACTGGAATCCGTCGCATTTCCTCGACGTCGCCGAAATGACCCTCGCCGTCGCCACGGGCTACGACTGGCTCTACGCCGACCTCGACGCGGCGACGCGCCGGGAGATCGCCGCCGGCCTGCGCCGCCACGGACTGGAGGCGGGACGGCGGACGCAGTGGTGGATCCGCGCGAGCAACAACTGGGGCCAGGTCTGCCACGCGGGCATGCTCGCCGCCGCGCTCGCGCTCGCCGAGGAGGATCCCGACGACACCGCCCGCCTCGTCCAGCGCTGCGTGGACTACCTTCCCAATTCGATGAAGGCCCTCGCGCCGAACGGCAACTACCCCGAGGGGCCCGGCTACTGGAACTACGGCGTCGAGTTCAACTTCGCCGCGATCGCGCTTCTGGAGGCGGCGCTGGGCAGCGACTTCGGCCTCGCCTCCCTGCCGGGGTTCCGCGAGACGGGGGCTTATCCGGACCTCGTGACGGGGCCGAGCGGCCGGACCTTCAACTACGCCGACGGCGGGAACGGACGCGGCACGTGCCCCGCGACGTGGTGGTTCGCGCAACGCTTCGACCGTCCCGAACTCCTCCCCTACTTCGAGGCGGACGCCTACCGCCGGTACTGCACGGAACGGAAGACGCGGAAGGGGGCCTCCATCCCCGCGCACGGCAACAACCGCATGTTCGCGTACGGGCTCTTCTACGTGCGGACGCCGGCGGCGGACCTGCGGCCGAACCTGCCGCTCGTCTGGAACGCGGGCGGTCCGGTGCCGATCACGATCCAGCGGTCGAGCTGGGACAACCGGACGGCGTTCTTCGTGGGCCTGAAGGGCGGTTCCCCCTCGGGCAACCACGGGCACATGGACGGCGGTTCGTTCATCCTCGAAGCCCGGGGCGTGCGCTGGGCGCTGGACCTCGGCGCCGAGAACTACAACAAGATCGAACAGCTGGGGATGAACCTCTGGGACATGAAACAGGATTCCGACCGCTGGCGGGTCTTCCGCCTCGGAACGTCGTCCCACAACGTCCTGATGCTCGACGGCTGCCCGCAGCGCGTGACGGGGTTCGCGCGTGTCCGGGAGGTCGCGGAGACGCCGCCGAGCGCGGTGACGCTCGACCTCACGTCGCTCTACACGAACGCGACCCAGGTGCTGCGCCGGGGCGTGATGGCGGCGGATGGGACGCGCTACGAGCTGACGGACACCGTGGAGGGGCTGCGCCCCGGCGCGCCGATTCGCTGGGCGATGGTCACGCACGCGGCGCCCGAGGTGTTGGAGACGGGTGACTTGCTGCTCCGCGAACAGGGGAAGACGCTGCGCCTGACGCAGGCGGGCGCGCAGAAGGGGACCTGGTGCCGGACGCCCGCGCAGGGTCCGAACGCCTGGGACGGCGAGAACAAGGGCTGTACGCAGATCACGTTCACCGTGCCGATGCCGGAGCAGGGCGCGGCGCGCCTCGGCGTGGCGTTTGCGGTGGACTGAGGCGGACGGATGGTGAACACGGCGATTCTCGCGGACGGTGCGCCGCCGACGCATCCGTTGGCGCGCGCGGCGTTTGACGCGGCTTCGCGGCTCGTCTGCTGCGACGGGGCCTACCGGAAGGCGCGCGCGCTGGGGCGCATGCCCGACCTCGTGGTGGGCGACGGCGATTCGCTTTCGGCGGCGGACCGGGCGGCGCTCGGCGAACGGTTTGTCGCGATTGCCGAGCAGGAGACGAACGACCTCGACAAGGCGTTCCGGACGGCGGTGGCGCGCTTCGGCGGCGCGGGCATCGTGATTCTCGGCGCGGGAGGGCTGCGGGAGGACCACTTTCTCGGCAACGTGTTCCGTCTGCCGGGGTTCGCGCGGACGGCGCCGGACATCGCGATGGTCACGGACGCGGGGACGTTCACGGTCGTGACCGGCGTCCGCAGTTATGCCTGCCGGCCGGGCGAGGCCGTCTCGGTCTTCGCGCCCGACCCGGCGGCGCGGGCGACGTCGGACGGGCTCGAATGGCCGCTTGCCGGGGCCTCGCTCGCCGAACTGTGGCGGGGGACGCTCAACCGCACGACGGGGACGTCGTTCCGCCTCGCGTGCGACCGCCCGCTCCTCGTCTACCGCCCGTTTGCGGTGCCGTCCGGGAAAGAACCGTTTGTGGTATAATGGCGGTACCATGAAGACACTTATCCGCAACGCGCACGTGATCAGTCCGGGCATCGACCTGAAAAGGGCGTCCGTCGTCATCGAGAAGGGCAGAATCCGGTCCGTCACGACGGACGCGGTGCCGAAGACGGGGTTCGACACGGTCGTGGACGCCCGGGGCAAGTACCTCGTCCCCGGCTTCATCGACGTCCACCTGCACGGCGCGTGCGGGCACGACGTGTGCGACGCGACGCCGGAGGCCATCGCGGCCATCGCGTCCGCGAAGCTCGCCGAGGGCTGTACGAGCTTCCTGCCGACGACGCTCACGGTCGCGAACAGGACGCTGAAGGCGGCGGCGCGGGCCGTGGCGGCCTATCGGCGGGACGAGCGGTTCGCGAAGGTGGTCGGCATCCACCTGGAGGGTCCGTTCATCAACCCCGCGTGCTGCGGCGCGCAGAACCCCGCGTTCGTGCGCAGGCCGAGCATCCGGGAGGTGCTGGGCATCTCCGCGATCTCCCCCGTGAAGCTCGTGAGCTTCGCGTCCGAGATGAAGGGCGGGGCGGCGTTCGCGGCGGCGTGCCTTGATCACGGCATCGTGCCGAGCTGCGGGCATACGGGCGCGACGTTCGCGCAGTTCCTGCCGGCGTACGACGCGGGGCTGCGGCACCTGACGCACTTCTGCAACCAGATGACGAAGCTCCACCACCGCGAGATCGGCATGGTCGGCGCGGGGTTCCTGCTGGACGACCTCAACACCGAGGTGATCTGCGACCGCATCCACCTCTGCGACGACATGCTGCGCCTCGTCTTCTGGAAGCGCGACCTCGCGCACGTGCAGATGATCACGGATTCGCTTCGGTGCTCGCACTGTCCGGACGGCTACGAGTTCGAGATGGGCGGGCTCAAGGTCGCCCTGAAGAACGGCGAGGCGCGCCTTGTCGAGGGGGGCAACCTCGCCGGGTCCACGCTCTGGATGAACCAGGGCCTCCGCAACCTCGTGGAGGTGACGGGGCTGCCGCTGAAGGACCTCATCCGCGTGACGGGCTGGAACCAGGCAATCGAACTGGGCCTCGGTTCGTCCCTCGGCAAGGTCGAGAAGGGCTACGTGGCCGACCTCGCGATTCTCGATCCGCAGACGTTCGACGTCTGCGCCGTCTTCGTGGACGGCGAGCAGAGGATCTAGTCCGCCGCGCCGCGACGGATGCGGATTCCCGGCAAAACGGAAAACCACCGCCCGTGCGGTGGTTTTTGAATGGTTGACCCGCAGGGACTCGAACCCCAACAGGCAGAATCAGAATCTGCAGTGCTACCATTACACCACGGGTCAATGTGGTTGAAAACGGGCATTAGTATACTACACTTCGTGGTGGCGTGCAAGGGGGAAAATGAGTATAATGTGCGGGCAATGGGAAAGTTCCAGATAGAGGGGCGGAAGACGGTCGCGGGGACGCACCGCGTGCCGGGAAACAAGAACGCGGCGCTGCCGATGATCGCGGCGGCGCTGCTGACGGCGGAGCCGGTGACGCTGCGGAACATGCCGGCGATCTCCGATGTTGACCGGATGCTCGACTGCGCGCGCAGGTTCGGCGCGAAGGTGACGCGCGACGGGGCGGCGCGCACGGTGACGATCGAGGCGAAGCGGCTGAAGACGGTGCGCCTCGACCCCGCGCTCGCGCGGCAGATCCGCACGAGCGTCCTCGTCGCGGGCCCGCTCCGCGCCCGCGCGGGCGGTGTCTCGCTGCCGCCGCCGGGCGGGGACGG
>CAKULR010000052.1 GCA_934667295.1 uncultured Kiritimatiellota bacterium | reverse complement strand
GGCGCAGGCGCGGCTCGTCCCCGGCGAGACGACCCTGTTCGGGACGGTGGCGGTGACGGCGGCGGACCGGGCGGCGTGCGTGCAGATCCCCGCCGCGCCCGCCGCGAAGGCGCAGCTCGCCACGATGGGCTACCAGTCGGTGGAGGAGATGTTCGCCGAGCGCGGACACTGCTCCGTCACGCTCCTGCGGCGCCTCAACCCCGCGCTCGCCTGGCCGAACCCGCCCGTCGGCGCGCGCGTCGTGCTGCCCCGGACGACGCCCGTCGCGGTGCGCGGCGCGTCCCGCCGCTTCCCCTACGGCGAGGCGAGCGTCCTGCGCGTGTCGCTCTCCCGCCTCGAAATCACGGCCTTCGACGCGGCGGGGCGGATGATCGGCCTCTTCCCCTGCTCGATCGCGGCGGAGAAGGGCAAGTTGCCCCCGGCGGGGGAGATGCAGGTGAAGACGCTCGCCGACCGGCCGAACTACACCTACGCCGAGCCGCGCGCGGGACCGGGCGGACGCATCGCGCGCTACATCTACCCGCCCGGGCCGAACAACCCGGTCGGCACGTCCTGGATCGGCCTCACCCTGCCCACCTACGGCATCCACGGCACGCCCCTCCCCGAGCGGATCGGCCGCGCGGAGTCCCACGGCTGCTTCCGCCTCGCGAACTGGAACGCGGAAAAGCTCCGCAGCATGTGCGAAGTCGGCACAAGCGTCGTCATCGAGAAATAGCCCCGCACGGACGGGATGCCATTGACGAAAAGGGTGAGGTGTGGTTTAATATCCTTTCTCCCAAAAACAGGATCAGGAACAAAACCGAACAAAAATGGAAGACGCGAACATGGATACCGAGAAAACACAGATGGAAGCCCCGGACACGAATACGGACGAGGCGAAGACGGAGGAGAACGCCGCCGAAAAGGCGGAGGCCGCAGCCGGGGCTGATGCGGACCCGAAGGCCGAGGCCGCGAAGGAGACGGCAGAAGCACCGGCCGAAGACGCGGCGGAGGCGAAGCCGGACGAGGTGGAAAAGCCCGCCGACGAGGCGAAGCCCGGGCAGCCCGACTGGAAGGACCGCTATGCGCGCGCGATGGCGGACTTCGACAATTTCCGCAAGCGCACGGCGCGCGACCGCGAAGACCTCGTGAAGTTCGCCGCGAAGGACGTCATCAAGGACGTGCTCGCGACGGTGGACAACCTCGCCCGCGCGCTGGAGGGCGCGAAGGACCGGGCGGACGATCCGTTCGTGAAGGGCGTGCAGCTCGTCTACGACGGCCTCCTGAAGACGCTGGCCGACCACGGCGCGACGCCGCTCGACTCGGTCGGCGAGCCGTTCGACACGAACTACCACGAGGCGCTGACGTCGCTGCCGTCCGAGGACGTGGAGGAGGGCATCGTGATGAACGAGGTGCAGCGCGGATGGCTGCTGCACGGCAAGTCCCTGCGTCCCGCCAAGGTGGTGGTGAGCAAGGGCAAGGGGGCGTAAGATGGCGGAGCAGAAGAGAGACTACTACGAGGTGCTGGGGGTTCCGAAGGACGCCAGCGCCGACCAGATCAAGAGCGCGTACCGCAAGCTCGCGATGAAGTGGCATCCGGACCGCAATCCGGACAACCCCGAGGCGAAGGCGAAGTTCCAGGAGGCCTCCGAGGCGTATGAGGTGCTGTCGAACCCCGAGAAGCGCCAGCGCTACGACCAGTTCGGCCACCAGGGCGTGAACTTCGGCCCCGGCGGCTTCGACTTCAGCCGCGACTTCTCGCACGGCGCCGACTTCAGCGACATCTTCGAGTCGCTGTTCGGCGGCGGGGGCGGCGCGTTCGGGGACATGTTCGGCGGGATGTTCGGCGGCGGGCGCCGCCGCCGTCCCGACGCCAACGCGCCCCAGCGCGGCGACGACATGTCGATGGAGCTGGAGATCGACTTCGACGAGGCGATCTTCGGAAGCGAGCGCACGCTGCGGCTGACGGTGCCGGACCAGTGCCCGGACTGCCACGGCTCCGGCGCGGCGCAGGGGGCGAAGCGCGTGACGTGCCCGACGTGCGGCGGACACGGGCAGGTCATCCAGGGCGGCGGGTTCTTCCAGGTGCGCCAGACGTGTCCGCGCTGCGGGGGCTCCGGCTCGGTGGTCGAGCGGCCCTGCGCGAAGTGCCGGGGTTCGGGCCAGGTGCGGGTGCCGCGCGAGATCCAGCTGCGCATTCCGCGCGGGGTGGACACGGGGTCGCGCCTGCGCCTGAGCGGCAAGGGCGCGGGCGGTCTGCGCGGCGGCGAGCCGGGCGACCTCTTCGTCGTCCTGCGCGTGCGGCCGAGCGACATCTTCGAGCGGGAGGACCTGGACCTTGCGGTCGCCGTGCCCGTCTCGCCCGTCCTCGCGGCCCTCGGCGGCGAGGTGGAGGTGCCGACGCCGGACGGCATCGCGACGTTGAAGCTGCCCTCCGGCACGCCGAACGGCAAGCTGTTCCGTCTGCGCGGCAAGGGCGTCCCGGACCTGCGCGGGGGAAGCCCGGGCGATCTCGTCGCGCGCATCGTCATCGAGGTGCCCACGCGCCTCACGGGACGGCAGCGCGGCCAGCTGGAGGACCTTGCGAAAGCGCTGGATCCGTCCAACTTCCCCGAGGCGCAGAGCTTCGGGTCGAAGATGAAGGTCTTCTACCAGCACCGCGACAAGCTGCGGAAGTAGCGGACGGGCGCGTGCGGCGTCGCCGGGGAAATCTGCCATGCATCGGTTGCTCGTACACGCGGAGGCGCTGGAGCGGGATGTCGTCGACCTCCCGCGCGACGCCGCGCGCCACCTGAAGGTGCTGCGTCCGAAGCCCGGCGAGGAAATCGAGCTCTTCGACGGGTACGGCCGTACGCGGCGCTACCGTTGGAACGCGGCGCAGGGCGTGCTGGACGCGCCGCTGCCGCCCGTCTGCGCCGGGGCGCGTCCGTTCCCGCTGACGCTCTTCGCCTGCGTGACGAAGGGGTCGCGCTGGGACTGGACGATCGAGAAGGCGGTGGAGCTGGGCGTCGCGCGGATCGTCCCCGTAATCTCGGACCGCTGCATCGTGCGCCTTGCGCCGGGCGAGCGCGCCGCGAAGGCGGAACGGTGGCGGCGGATCGCGGAGGACGCGGCGCGCCAGAGCGATGCCGTGGGGCTGCCGGAGGTGCTGGAGGCGGTTGACTTCCCCGTTGCGCTCGACCTCGTGGAGACGTGCGGGCGCGTGTTCGCGGGGGCGCTGACGAACCCGCCCCCGCCGCCGCTGCTGGCGGCCGTGCTGTGCGAAGTGCCGTCCGCCCGTTCCCTCGGGCTCTTCGTGGGGCCGGAGGGGGACTTCACGCCCGCCGAACTGGCCGCGCTCCTGGAGCGCGCCGTCCCGACGTCGTTCGGCCCGACGATCCTCCGCGCCGAGACGGCGGCGGTCTTCGGCCTCTCCGTCCTCGCGGCGGCGTGTACGCGGGGCTGAGGGGCCACAAGGATGGTTGCGGGAGTTGTCCGTGGGCGCGAGTTCTGATATAATCTCCCTCCTCTACGCTTCAAGCGGGGAATTATGACGAAAGCACTACTTCAGATCACGGACTTGCGCAAGTCCTTTGGAAACCTCGAAGTCCTCAAGGGGCTTTCGACCGACATCCGCCCGGGCGAGGTCGTCGTGATGATCGGCCCCTCGGGCGGCGGCAAGTCCACGTTCCTCCGCTGCATGAACCTGCTGGAGCAGCCGACGGCGGGCTCGGTCGTCTTCGACGGGGTGGACGTGGTGCGGGCGGACGAGCGGACGAAGAACCGGGTCCGCTCCGAGATGGGGATGGTGTTCCAGCACTTCAACCTCTTCCCGCACCTGACGATCCTCGACAACATCACGCTCGCCCCGCGCCTCGTGCGGAAGACGCCGCGCGACGAGGCCGAGCGCAAGGCGCGCGAGCTGCTGGAGCGCGTGGGCCTCCCCGACAAGGCGGGAGCCTATCCGCAGCAGCTTTCCGGCGGGCAGAAGCAGCGCGTCGCGATCGTGCGCTCGCTCGCGATGGAGCCGAAGGTGATGCTCTTCGACGAGCCGACCTCGGCCCTCGACCCCGAGATGGTCGGCGAGGTGCTGGACGTGATGAAGGATCTCGCGAAGAACGGCATGACGATGGTCGTGGTGACGCACGAGATGCGCTTCGCCCGCGACGTCGCGAGCCGCGTCCTCTTCCTGGAGGGCGGCCGCATCGCCGCCGAGGGGACGCCGGCGGAGATCTTCGGGCGGAAGCACGAGGGGCGCCTGGGCGAATTCCTCGGCAAGGTGCGGGGCGAACTGCCCGCATGAGGTGGGATTTCCGAACACAACAAGGAGAAGCACGCATGAAGACGTTTCTGCTCTGTGCCCTGGCGTTCGCCGGGACCGTCGTTTCCGCCGTCGCCGGCGAGAAGCCCCCCGCGCCCGCGCCGATTCCGGTCGCCGTGGTCGTGGAGGGCGCGACGAACGCCTACAACCTCGCCGCCGTGGAGGCCGAGGGCGACGTGAAGGGCGCGAAGGACTACGTTGACAAGTACGCGGACAACGTCCAGGCGGACAAGGACTTCAAGGCGCACGAGGCGGCGGCGCTCGCGACGGTGCGCCGGGCCGAGCCGCTGTACGGCACGTGGTGGGCGATCTTCCCGCCGCTCCTCGCAATCGTGCTCGCGCTCATCACGAAGGAGGTCTACTCGTCGCTCTTCCTCGGCATCGTCTCGGGCGGCGTCCTCTACGCGATGAAGTCCGACGGGTTCTGCGGGATGTTCGAGACGGCGATCACGCACGTCGTGCAGGCGGGCTTCATCGAGAAGATCGCCGATGCCTACAACGTGGGCATCCTGATCTTCCTCGTCCTCCTCGGCGCGCTCGTCGCGATGATGAACAAGACGGGGGCCTCGGCGGCGTTCGGCCGCTGGGCGCAGACGCACATCAAGAGCCGCGTCGGCGCGCAGGTCGCGACGATCATCCTCGGCATGCTCATCTTCGTCGACGACTACTTCAACTGCCTGACGGTCGGCTCGGTCATGCACCCGGTCACGAAGGCGAAGAAGGTCTCGGCCGCGAAGCTCTCCTACCTCATCGACGCGACGGCGGCGCCGATCTGCATCATCGCGCCGATCTCCAGCTGGGCGGCGGCGGTCGCCGGCTTCGCGAAGGGCGCGGGCGCGGAAAGCGGCTTCTCGCTCTTCATCGCCGCGATCCCCTACAACTTCTACGCGATCCTCACGATCGTCACGATGTTCGCGCTCGCGTTCATGAAGTTCGACTTCGGCCCGATGCGCCGCCACGAGGCGGACGTCGCGGCCGGTCGGCCCGACCTCGGCGCGCTGGAGGAGGCGACGGAGGTGCTCACGAAGAACGACCGGGGGCGCGTCATCGACCTCGTGATCCCCGTCCTCGTGCTGATCGCCGCGTGCGTCGTCGGCATGATCTACTCGGGCGGCTTCTTCTCCGAGGGCGAGGCGCAGCGCAACTTCGTCGTCGCGTTCTCGAACTCCGACGCCTCGGTCGGCCTCACGCTCGGCTCGATCGTCGCGCTCGTCTTCGCGGTCGTCTTCTACGTCTGCCGCCGCGTCATCTCGTTCCGCGACTGCATGGACGGCTTCCCGGAGGGCTTCAAGGCGATGGTGCCGGCGATCATGATCCTCTGCTGCGCCTGGACGCTGAAGGGCATGACGGACGCGCTCGGCGCGAAGGTGTTCATCTCCGACCTCATCAACGGGCCGGCGGCGGGCCTCTTCAACTTCCTGCCGGCGATCATCTTCGTGATCGCGCTCATCCTCGCGTTCTCGACGGGCACGAGCTGGGGCACGTTCGGCATCCTCATCCCGATCGTCCTCGCGGCGATCCCCGGCAGCTCGATGACGATCATCGCGGTCTCGGCCTGCATGGCGGGTGCGGTGTGCGGCGACCACTGCTCGCCGATCTCCGACACGACGATCATGGCTTCGGCGGGCGCGCAGTGCAACCACATCGTCCACGTGAACACGCAGCTGCCGTACGCGCTCACGGTGGCGGCGGTCTCGTTCGTCGCCTACGTCGCCGCGCCGTTCGTCGGGACGGCGTGGATCGCGCTGCCGCTCGCGGTCGCGCTCATGCTCGCGACGCTCTTCTTCCTCCAGCTTATCCTGAAGGGCGCGGTCGACGAAACGTCCATGCCCGCGATCTTCCGCAAGTTCGCGCAGTCCGTCAACGACGCCGCCCTCTCCGCCGCGCTCAACCGCATGGCGAAGGGGATGCTCGCGGACGGGAAGATCGACCTCGCCGAAAGCGCGGAGCTGATGAAGCTCCTCGACGGCATGGAGGGGCAGGAGGCGTTCCGCCAGGCGCTGGCGTCCGCGCGTGCGGCCGGAGTCCTCACGCTGGAGGAGTCCGCCGGCCTTGAGGGCTTCGTGCGCCGGGTCGTGAAGGGCGAGAACTGAGGCGTCCGTCCGCGCGGGCTTCGATGGCGTACCGGCAGACAGCGGGCGAGGAGGTGGCGAACGCCGTCACGCACGTGGTGGGGTCCCACCTCGGCGCGGCGATGACGGCCCTCCTCGTGTGGGTGGCGGTGCGGTCGGGCGTCGACGTCGCCTGGAAGGTCGTCTCCGGCTCGGTGTTCGGGGCCTCGCTCATCCTGCTCTATTCGGTGTCGTCCGCCTACCACGCGGTGTCGTACGCGCCGGCGAAGCGGGTGCTGCGGAAGCTGGACCACATGGCGATCTACTTCCTGATCGCCGGCAGCTACACGCCGTTCTGCCTCGTGACGCTGCGCCCGGAGCATCCCGCCCTCGCCTGGACGATCTTCGGCATCGAGTGGGGCGCCGCGCTTGCGGGCGTCCTCTTCAAGATCTGGACGACGGGGCGCTTCCGCTACGTCTCCACCTTCGCCTACGTGCTGATGGGGTGGGTGGCCGTCGTCGCGCTCCTGCCGCTCGTCCGCTCGCTGCACGGCCTCGGCATGATGTGGCTCGCCGTGGGCGGCGGGCTCTACACGCTCGGCTGCGTGTTCTATCTGTGGAAGGATCTGCCCTACGCGCACATGGTGTGGCACCTCTTCGTGCTGGCGGGGTCGATCTGCCATTTCTTCTGCGTCCTCTGGCACGTGATGTCGTGAGAGGGGCGTTGTGGTATACTGAAGTCCGTTTTGTCTAGAAGGTTGTTTCAGGAAAAGGAGTGAATCAATGAAGAAGCTGATGATGGTGGCGGCGGCCGCGGCGGCCGCGATGGGACTGTTCACGGGCTGCGAGAAGCAGGCGGACGACGGGAAGACGAAGTTCGTGGTCGGGTTCGACGCCGACTTCCCGCCCTACGGCTACAAGGAGGGCGCGGAGTACAAGGGCTTCGACCTCGACCTCGCCCGCGAGGTCTGCGCGCGGCGCGGCTGGACGTTCGTCGCGAACCCGGTCAACTGGGACGCGCAGGACATGGAGCTCAACTCCGGCTCGATCCGCTGCATCTGGCACGGCTTCGCCATCCAGGGCCGCGAGGCGGGCTACACCTGGACGGAGCCCTACGTGGACAACTCGCAGGTCGTGCTCGTGAAGGCCGGTTCGCCGGTCAAGACGCTCAAGGACCTCGCCGGGAAGACCGTGGGCGTGCAGACCGACACGCCCGTCCAGAAGGCGCTCGCCGGGAAGAACGACAAGCTGAAGGACGTCGCCGCGCTCGGCGCCACGTTCAAGAAGCTCGTCGTCGTGCCGAACTACAACAACGCGATGCTGGAGCTCGACTCGGGCGCGGTGGACGCCGTGGCGCTCGACGTGGGCGTGGCGAAGAAGAAGATGGCCGACATGCCCGGCAAGTTCACGCTCCTCAAGGAGATCGTCATGACCGAGACCTACGGCATCGGCTTCAAGAAGGGCAACACCCAGCTGCGCGACGACGTCCAGGCCACGCTCAAGGAGATGGTGAAGGACGGCACGATGGCGAAGATCGCCGAGAAGTACGGCATCGAGAAGAACGCCCTGATCCTGAAGTAGGCGGGGCGGCGGACCTCGGGACTCTGCGACAGGCGCGCGTATGACCGTCACGGGCATGGTGCTGGAACTGCTCTCCGGGCTGTTGGTCTCGGTGGAGATCTTCGCGTTCACCCTGCTGCTGGCCCTGCCGCTGGGGCTCGTCGTCGCGTGGGGGCGGATGTCCCCCGCGCGGCCCGTCTCCACGGCCTTCCGCCTCTACATCAGCGTCGTGCGCGGTACGCCGCTGATGCTGCAGATCCTCTTCGTCTACTTCGCGCCCTACTACCTCTTCGGCATGTCGCTCGCGCACTACCCGCGCCTCCTCGCGACGATCCTCGCGTTCGCCTTGAACTACGCGGCGTACTTCGCGGAGATCTACCGGGGTGGCATCCTGTCCGTCGAGGTCGGGCAGTGGGAGGCCGCGAAGGCGCTCGGCATGGGGCGCGGGCTCACGTTCTTCCGCATCGTCCTGCCGCAGATGGTCAAGCGGGTCATCCCCGCCGTCGGCAACGAGGTCATCACCCTCGTGAAGGACACCTCGCTCGCCTTCACGATCGCGGTGACGGAAATGTTCACGCTCGCGAAGCAGCTTTCGAGCGCGCACACGACCATGATGCCGCTCGTGGCGGCGGGCGTCTTCTACTATATCTTCAACTACGTGGTCGCCTGGACGATGGAGCGCATCGAGAAGCGCTTCGCCTACTACAGCTGACCTCCACTTCCCCCGGAAAGGAACTCCCATGCAAGCCGATTTCGTTGGACTGGGCTACTGCTCGAACGACCATCTCGCGGTGCTGCCGTTCATCCCCATGGACACCAAGGTGCAGATGCTGAAGCACGCCATCCTCGGCGGCGGCCCCTCGGCGAACTCGACCGCCGGCGCGGCGGCCCTCGGACTCTCCGCCGCCTACATCGGCACGGTCGGCGACGACCCCGACGGACGCATGATCCTCGAAGACTTCAAGCGACAGGGTGTCGATACCTCCGCGATGAAGATCCGTCCCGGCGCCTCCAGCGCGATCGCCTACCTCTGGATCGAGGAGAAGACCGGCAACCGCTCCTGCGCCTGGACGCGCGAGGGCCTGACCGAGCTGCAGCCGGACGAGGTGGACCTCGACCTCGTGCGCGGCGCGAAGATCTTCCACATCGACGGCCACAACCCCAAGGGCGCCCTCGCGGGCGCGAAGGCCGCGAAGGAGGCCGGCGTCGTCGTCAACTTCGACGCCGGCACCCTCCGTGACGGCGTACCCGAACTGCTCCCCTACGCCGACCTGCTCGTCTGCAGCGAGGAGTTCGCGCTCAAGCTCACGGGCCTTGCGGACGCCGAGGCGGCCGTGCGGAAGATCTACGACACCTACCATCCCACGGTCGCGGGCGCGACGATGGGCGCGCGCGGCTCGATGGCCTTCGACGGCACGCACTTCGTGAAGCTGCCCGCCTTCCCCGTCGAGCACGTTGTGGACACGACGGGCTGCGGCGACCTCTACCACACGGGCTTCGCAATCCGCTGGATCGAGACGCACGACCTGCGCGAATCCATGCGGTTCGGCAGCGCCGTTTCGGCACTCAAGTGCCGCGGCCTCTCGGGCCGCCCGCCCGCCTGCCCGAACCGCGCCGAGGTGGAGGCGTTCCTCGCCGCCCATTGATTTTGAAAACGGCGATTTCGCGCTTGCATTCCGGCGGCGGATTTCGTATCATACCCTCCGTTTTCCTCACGGAGGGATGGCCGAGTGGCTGAAGGCAACGGTTTGCTAAATCGTCATACGGTTTAATCATCGTATCGGGGGTTCAAATCCCCCTCCCTCCGCCAGTTCCGTTCTGCCAGATGCGTGTTCGCATCTGGTTTTGTTTTTATATGTTTCCAGACCTCCAGAATTAGGTCTGACCTAATGTTGGAGGTCTCCCGTTTTGTGGCCCCAGAACTGGCACGAAAACTCGAAATTTGCGATTGACGAACAGGGGGGGGG
>CAKULR010000051.1 GCA_934667295.1 uncultured Kiritimatiellota bacterium | reverse complement strand
AGATTGTGGTTGCGGTTCACGGTATCACGGGACGCGATGCCCGGGATGATGCTCTTGGCGCCGCCGCCGAAGCCCGTGCCGCCGCCCGCGCCGCGCGTGGGCGGGCTGCGCGCCGGGTTCGCGTCCGTCTCGATGCGCGTGTCGCGTCCGCAGGTGCAGATCGTGCCGGGCAAACCCGTCATCTCCACCGGCGCCGCCGCGCCCGCGCCCGTCGCGCCGCCGAAGCCCACGATCTCGCTTTCCGTCTCCACGCGCGAGATCTCGATTCGCGGCGCGGTCGTCGTGAAGGAGCTCGCGCTCAAGCTCGGCATTCGCCCGAACCGCCTGATCGCGGACCTCATGGGCCTCAAGGTGCTCGCGTCGATCAACCAGCGCGTGGAGCCCGACGTCGCGACGAAGGTCGCGCAGAAGTACGGCTACAAGGTCAACATCGAGCACGCCCGCGACGCGGCGAACAAGAAGCCCGTCCTCAAGGCGATCGACGCGGACGACGAGATTCCCGAGGACAAGCCCGAGGACATGCAGATGCGTCCGCCTGTCGTCACGTTCCTCGGCCACGTCGACCACGGCAAGACGACGCTCATGGACTACATCCGCCACGCGCACGTCGCGGCGGGCGAGGCCGGCGGCATCACCCAGCAGATCTCCGCCTACCAGGTGGACGTGCAGGGCCGCAAGATCACCTTCCTCGACACGCCCGGCCACGCCGCGTTCAACGCGATGCGCCAGCGCGGCGCGCAGCTCACCGACATCGCCGTCATCATCATCGCCGCCGACGACGGCATCATGCCCCAGACCGAGGAGGCGATCAAGTTCGCCCGCCAGGCCGGCGTGCAGATCATGGTCGCCATCACGAAGTGCGACAAGCCCATCGCGAACGTCCAGCGCGTGAAGCAGCAGCTCCAGAAGATCGGCCTCACCCCCGAGGAGTGGGGCGGCGACATCGTGTGCTGCGAGGTTTCCGGCACGACGGGCCAGGGCGTGGACAACCTGCTGGAGATGATGCTCCTGCAGGCGGACGTGCTCGAACTCACCGCGAACCCGAAGCGCCGCGCGAACGGCTACGTCATCGAGGCCGAGCTGGAGCAGGGCTTCGGCCCCTCCGCGACGCTGCTCGTCACGGGCGGCACGCTCAAGGTGGGCGACGCCGTCCTCATCGGCGAGCACTTCGGCAAGGTCCGCTCCCTCATCGACGACCGCGGCCGCCGCATCAAGGAGGCGCCGCCCTCCACGCCCGTCAAGTGTACGGGCCTCTCGGGCGTGCCCGAGGCCGGCGCCGAGTTCCGCGTGATGCTGGACGAGAAGCGCGCCCGCACGCTCGCCGAGGAGGCCGCGCGCGCCCGCAAGGAGCAGGAGCTTTCGCAGACGAAGGCCGTCTCGCTCGACGCCCTCATGAGCCAGATGAACGCGGGCGACAAGCGCGAGCTGAGCGTCGTCGTGAAGAGCGACACGCAGGGCTCCCTGGAGGCGATCGTGGAGGCCCTGCGCGGCATCAAGAGCGAGAAGGTGTCGCTCAAGATCATCGGCACGGGCACGGGCAACGTCTCGCTCACCGACGTGAAGAGCGCGGCGGCCGGCAAGGCCGTGATCGTGGGCTTCGACATCGGCTGCGATTCGGGCGTGCAGCAGCAGGCCCGCCACGACGGCGTGCGCATCAACTCGTTCCGCATCATCTACGAGCTGATCGACCACGTGAAGAAGACGATGCTCGACCTCCTGCCGCCCGAGTTCACCGAGAAGGTGAAGGGCCACGCCGAGATCAAGGCCATCTACGACATCGGCAAGCTCGGCAGGATCGCCGGTTCGCAGATGCTGGACGGCACGCTCGTCGCCTCGGCGCGCTACCGCATCCTGCGCGGCAAGACGAAGGTCTGGGAGGGCAAGGTCCAGACGCTCCGCCACTTCAAGGACGAGGTGAAGGAGGTGACCGGCCAGCAGGAGTGCGGCATCTGCTTCGCCGGCTTCGAGGACTTCGCCGTGGGCGACACCGTGGAGTGCTACGTGCTGGAAGAGCTGCCGCGCTCGCTGTAGGGAGATCCGCCCCATGTCCGTTGATCGTCTCGAAAGAGTCAACTCCCTCCTGAAGCGCGTCATCGGCGAAGCCGTGTTCCGCGTCCTCCAGGGGGACGACGTGAACCCCGGCGTCGTCACCGTCACGGAGGTGAAGTGCGCGAAGAACCTGCGCAACGCGACCGTGAAGGTGAGCGTGTTCGGCGAGCCCGTGGAGCAGAACCGCGTGCTCGGCCACCTCATCCGCCGCACGCACGAGTTCGAGCGCATCGTCAATTCCGAGGTGCGCCTCAAGTTCACGCCGCAGCTCCGCTTCGTGATCGACCACTCCCTTGAGAAGGGCGACCACGTGCTCGCGCTTCTCGACAACCTGCCACCCCCGGCGGAGGACTGATGGCGCGCCTCGACTCCATCGCGATGCTGGCGGCGCTCGACGGGCTGCTGCTCGTCGACAAGCCGTCGAACATCTCCACGCACGACGTGGTGAAGACGGTCAAGTCGCGCTTCAACCTCGTCAAGGTCGGCCACGGCGGCACGCTGGAGCCGAACGCGACGGGCCTCGTCGTCCTGCTCGTGGGCGACGGCACGAAGTTCTCGAACGACCTCATGGGACGGGACCGCGCCTACACGGCGACGTTCCGCCTCGGGCGCGTGACCGACACGCAGGACCGCGAGGGGAGCACGCTCGAAGAACGTCCCTTCGACGCGGTGACGCGCGCACGCCTGGACGCCGCCCTGCCCGAGTTCCGGGGCGACATCTTCCAGACGCCGCCGCCCTTCAGCGTCATCAAGCGCCCCGACACGCCGACCTACGGCATCGTGCCGACCGATCCCGACGAACGGACGACGCGCCTCGTCCACGTCTACCGCCTGGCCGTGACGGACTTCGCGCCGCCGCTCGTGACGGTCGAGCTCGTCTGCACGAAGGGCGTCTGCGTGCGCGCGCTCGCCCACGACCTCGGCCAGGTCCTCGGCTGCGGGGCCTCCCTCGAATCCCTGCGCCGCACGCGGGTCGCGAAGTTCTCCGTGGCCGACGCGATCGGCCTCATGGACCTTCTCAAGCTGGACGCCGTCGGCTTCAGGGACCGCGTCATCCCCATGGCGGGGGCGCTCGCGGGATGACGCTCGCCGTCGGGTTCTTCGACGGGGTGCATCACGGCCACCGCCGGAGTCTCGCGCGGGCCGACGCCGCGCTCACCTTCCGCACCCATCCCGCCACCGTCTTCGCGCCGGACCGCGCGCCCGCCCTCCTCATGACGCCGCCGACGCGCCTCGCGGCCATCCGCGCGGCGCTGGGCGGTTCGGATGTGGCGGCGGAGACGCGCGTACGCGCGCTCGACTTCACGGCGGAACTGGCCGCGCAGCCGCCGTCCGACTTCGCCGCCTGGCTGCGCGCGGCCTATCCCGCGCTGGACACCGTCCTGTGCGGTGCGAACTGGACGTTCGGCGCAGGCGGCGCGGGCGATGCCGCGTTCCTGCGCGCGCGCGGTTTCCGCGTCGAAGTCGTACCCTTTGCCATTTGCGGGGCAACGCCGGTCTCCTCCACGCGCATCCGCGCCGCCGTGGCGGCCGGCGACCTGGACCTCGCCGCCGCGATGCTGGGCCGGTCCTGGTCGCTGGAGGGCGAGGTCTTCGCCGGGAAGGGCGTGGGGCATACGCTCGGCTGTCCCACGCTCAACGTCCGTCCTGCGGCGGGGCTTGTGTGTCCGCCGTGCGGCGTCTACGCCGTCGAGACGGCGTGGGGACGCGGTGTCGCGAACTACGGCCTCGCCCCCACGATGGGCACGCGGGCCTGGACGGAGCCCGTCCTGGAGGTGCATCTGCTGGACGTCCCCGCCGCCGGTCTGCCGCCGCTTCAGGGACGGACGGTCTCGGTGGGCATGCGGCGGTTCCTCCGCCCCGAACGGCGGTTCGCCTCCGTCTCCGACCTCCAGGCCCAGATTGCCCGCGACCTCGCCGCCGCGCGGACGTGAGGGCTAGCCGACCATCCAGGTGGAATGGATGGGTGCGCCGGTTCCGAACTCGTCGGCAAGGGCGTCCCGCAGGGCTGTGGCCAGGAGGGACTTCCCCGTCCCGGATTCGCCGATCAGCGCGAAGGAGAGCGGACGGAAGCCGCGATCGGGGGTGGTCTGGCTCCAGTTGGTGGAGATTTGGGCGATGAGGGTGTCGATGGCCTCGTCCTGCCCGAAACACGTTTCCTTCAGGCGCAGGCGAACGCGCCGGAGCCCGGCGATCTGCCGCATGCGCCGTCCGGCCGCCTCGCGCTTCTGGATGTCCGCGACGGCCGCGTGTAGACGCGTGAGGACGTTCTTCCCGTAGGTCGGGGCCGTGGGCGAGATGCCGTTGAGGGTCAGGAACTCCTCGACCGATCCGGCGGGATCCAGGACGAGCGCCGCCGCGAGGTGGACGGAGGTGATCGCCGTGGGGACGCGGAAGGAGCGAGCGGACGACCTTCTCCATGTTCCCGCCGTTCAGGGATAGGACCTTGTTGACGAGGTTGGAGACCCGGATGCAGGTCCCGGACGGCTGGTCCTCTTCCGTTTCCTGTGGAACGGGGACCAGCTCGAAGCTCGAAAGGGTGAGCGTCCGTCTGGCGAGAACGGTCTTCAGCGCGTGGACGTCGACTTCGATGACTGCCAGCAGGAGGTGCCGGAGCCGGACGAGGCGGTCGGGTTCGCACGCACCATACGCCTGGGCCTTCTCCCAGACAAGGAGATAGGACGGCGTAAAGGTCTCGGCCGGGGCGCGGTGGCCCCGTCCTGCGGGGATTCGCTGGAAATGATGGACGTGTTCATGGCGTTGGATGTTCGTGTGGTTCCTGCCGTGCCGGACGTGTCCGCCCGGTCGGCCCAAACGGGAAAGGGGAACGACGGGCGGCGGCTTTCTGACAGCCGTGGATCGGGTCCCGCACCGTCTTTTTTGTTATACTATCCGGCGATGAAAGAATCTGACAATCTGCTGAAGGAACGCGCGGTGCTGCGGGACGCCCGCCGCGTCGTCGTGAAGGTCGGCACGCACTCGATCGCGAAGAAGACGGGCCGGCCGGACTCCGCCGCGCTGCGGCGCGTTGTCAACGGCGTGTGCGAACTGCGCAGGATGGGGCTGGAAGTGCTGTTCGTGAGTTCGGGCGCCGTCGCCGCCGGCGTCGAGGCGCTGGGGCTCAAGGCCCGCCCCGCCGAGGTCTCGGATGTCCAGATGTGCGCGGCCGTCGGCCAGCCGCGCTTCATCACCGAGTACGAACGGCTCTTCGCCGCGCGCGACGTGAAGATCGGCCAGGTGCTCCTCACGCACTCCGACTTCGCGGACCGCCGCCGCGTCGCGAACCTCCGCCGTTCGCTCGACCACCTCGTGCGCGCGGGCATCGTGCCCGTCATCAACGAAAACGACATCGTGGCGGACGAGGAGCTGAAGGGCCTCACCTTCGGCGACAACGACTGGCTCTCCTCCCTCATCGTGAAACTCGTCCACGCCGACGCGCTCGTTCTCCTCACGACGGTGGACGGCCTCCTCGACGCGGAGGGGAAGCGCGTTCCCGCGATCGGCAAGGTGCGCGACGCGCTCAGGCTCGTGAAGCCCGGCGAGAAGGGCTCGCTTTCGAAGGGCGGCATGGACTCGAAGCTCAAGGCCGTGCAGAACGCCGCCAAGAGCGGCGCGAACGTGGTGATCGCGAACGCCGCGCAGCCGCACGTGCTCGCCCGCATCTTCGCGGGGCGCGACGTCGGCACCTTCGTGCCCGGCAGCGCGCTCTAGAAGGGCCCGCCATGCGCTACGCGATCCTCTCGGATGTCCACGCGAACGAGACCGCCCTCCGCGCGGTCCTCGCGGACGCCGCCGACGCGCGGGCCGAGAAGATCGTCTGCCTGGGCGACGTGCTCGGGTATGGACCCGACCCCGTTGCGGCGCTGGAGCTCGTCTACCGCCGGGCGCACGTGTGCCTCGCGGGCAACCACGACGATGCCGCGTCGGGTCGCTTCCCCGTGGAGGACTTCACCTCCTTTGCCGCCGCCGCCGTGGCGCGGCACCGCGCGGCGCTCGCGCCCTCCGCGCTCGACTGGCTGCGCCATCTGCCGCACGTCTGCGCGTTCTCCGGTCCGGCGGGGGATTCCGCGCGGTCCTTCGCGTGTGCGCACGGCGAATTCGCGCATCCCGAGCAGTTCGGCTACGTGCTGGAGCCGCGCGATGCACTGCCCTCCTGGCACGCGCGCGCCGAGCCGCTTCTTTTCGTCGGCCACAGCCACAAGCCCGGCATCTTCGTGCTAGGGGCGAGCGGCGAGCCGCATGCGCTGGGGCCGATGGACTTCGTGCTGGAGCTGGGCAAGCGCTACCTCGTCAACGTGGGGAGCGTGGGCTATCCCCGCAGCGGCGCCTGCCGCAGCTTCTACTGCCTCTACGACGACGGAACCGGCACGGTCTCCTTCCGTTCGCTCCCCTTCGACCTGGAGGGCTACCGCGCGAAGATGAACGGACAGGGCCTCGACGAGGCGCCCTGGATGCGCGCGCGCGCGGAGGAACGCCGCCGCGCCGAGGTGCGGGGTGCCGAACGCTTCGGCAAATCCGGGAGGGAAAGGAAGACGACGGCGGCGCGTCCGCTGATCCGGAAAGCCGCGTCCGTTGTCCCCTCCTCCGCCGCTTCGCCCGCTGCGGTCCCGTGTCCGCACGGACCGTTCGGGGCGGCGTTCGTCGTGGGCGCGCTCGCCGTGGCGCTCGCGGGCGTGTGGTGCGCGGTACACTTCGTGAAGGCCCTGCCGCCGCGCGAGGGCCTGTCGGACGTGAAGATCGCCGCCGTGGCCGAGGCGGAGACGCCGCCGCCCGCGCCCGCCGCCGCGCCGACGGCGCTGGGGCCCCTGGTCGGGCAGAAGCATTGCACGGTTCCGGCGGGGGAGCGGCGGCTGCGCTTTGCCGTGAAGATGAAGCGGGGTGGCGCGCCCGTCTGGGTGCGTCTGCGCTTTGAGGACGGAAACGGCGCGCCCGTCGGCGACGGGTACCGGTATCCGGACGTGCGCCTTTCGAGGAAGACGCGAGGTGCCGTGCCGGAGGGCGCCACGGCCGCGTTCCTCGAAGTCCGGAAGATGCACGACGCCGATGTGTGCGAGGTCGTCGAACTGAAGGTGGAACCTTTCAAGGAGAAGGTGAAGAAATGACGGTTGCCGAGGAGATCCGGGATCTGGGGAAGAGGGCGCGCGCCGCGTCGCGCGCGCTGCGGACGCTGGAGACGCGCGACAAGAACGCCGCGCTGCTGTCCGTGGCGGAGGCGCTGGAGGCGGCCGAGCCGCAGATTGCGGCGGCGAACGCGGAGGACGTCGCGGCGGCGCGCGCGGCGGGGCTTGCGCCCGCGCTCGTGGACCGGCTCACGCTCACGCCCGCGCGGTTCCGCGCGATGGTGGACGGCGTGCGGTTCGTGGCCCAGCTGCCCGATCCCGTGGGCGGGACGCTGCTGGGGCGTGACCGCCCGAGCGGCATCCACATCGCGAAGGTGCGCGAGCCGCTGGGCGTCGTCGCCGTCGTCTTCGAGTCGCGCCCGAACGTCTTCGTCGACACGGCGGCGCTCTGCTTCAAGACCTCGAACGCGATCATCCTGCGCGGCGGGAAGGAGGCGCTGCGTTCGAACCGGGCGCTCGCCGAGGCCGTGCAGGGCGGGCTCGCGCGCTGGTGCGGCACGGCGCGTCCGTCCGCGCTCCTCGACGCGGTGCTGCTCGTGCAGACGACGGACCATGCGGGCGTGCGCGAGCTGGTGCGGATGCCGGAGTATGTGGACGTGGCGATTCCGCGCGGCGGCGAGTGCCTGATCCGCGCGATGTGCGAGGCGGCGCTCGTGCCCGTCCTCAAGCACTACAAGGGCGTGTGCCACGTCTACGTGGACGACAGGGCCGACCTTGCGATGGCGCTTGCGATCCTCGACAACGCGAAGGTCCAGCGCCCGAGCGCCTGCAACGCGGCGGAATGCCTGCTCGTCCACGAAAAGCTTGCGCCGCTCTTCCTGCCGATGGTGCGGGCGTGGGCGGCGGACAAGGGTGTCGTGCTGCACGAGGCGGAACAGGACTGGGGGCGCGAGTTCCTGTCGCTGGAGATGAACGTGGGCATCGTCCGCGATGTCCGCGCGGCGATCGACCACATCAACCGACACGGCTCGCACCATTCCGACTGCATCGTGACGAACGACGCCGCGCGGGCGCGGGAGTTCCTGCGCCTCGTCGATTCGGCGGCCGTCTACCACAACGCCTCGACCCGCTTCACGGACGGTGCCGAGTTCGGCATGGGCGCCGAGATCGGCATCTCCACGGACAAACTCCACGCGCGCGGTCCGATGGGCCTGGAGGAGCTGACCACCTACAAGTATGTCGTCACGGGCGACGGCGCCATCAGGAAGTGATTAAGTGGTTAAGTAGTTAAGTGGTTAAGTAGTTGAGCACCCGGGTTCTGCTGAACAGACTGGAATCGGAAGAAGGAGAAGAAACATGACCGTTGACACACTGTGCGTCCAGGGCGGCTGGCAGCCGAAGAAGGGCGAGCCGCGCCAGGTGCCGATCTACGCCTCGACCACCTTCAGGTACGAGACGAGCCAGCAGATGGCCGACCTCTTCGACCTGAAGGAGAGCGGCTACTTCTACACGCGCCTCGCGAACCCCACGAACGACCAGGTCGCGAAGAAGATCGCGGCGCTGGAGGGGGGCGTGGCGGCGATCCTCACGAGCTCGGGGCAGGCCGCCTCGACGTTCGCGGTCCTCAACCTCTGCGAGGCGGGCGACCACGTGGTCGCCTCCGCGCAGATCTACGGCGGCACGTTCAACCTGCTCGCCGTGTCCCTGAAGAAGCTCGGCATCGAGACGACGTTCGTCGATCCGGGGGCGACGCCCGAAGAGATCGCGCGGGCGTTCCGTCCGAACACGAAGTGCGTCTTCGGCGAGACGGTCGCGAACCCGAGCGGCGTCGTGCTCGACATCGCGAAGTTCGCCAGGGCCGCGCACGACTTCGGCGTGCCGCTCATCGTGGACAACACGTTCCCGACGCCGGTCCTCTGCCGTCCCTTCGAGTTCGGCTGCGACATCGTGACGCACTCCACGACGAAGTACATGGACGGACATTCTTCGCAGGTCGGCGGTTGCATCGTCGACAGCGGCAACTTCGACTGGTCCAGGTACCCCGACCGCTTCGCCGGGCTTGTCGCGCCGGATCCCTCCTACCACGGCCTCTCCTACGTGAAGAACTTCGGCAAGATGGCCTACATCGTCAAGTGTACCGCCCAGCTCATGCGCGACTACGGCGCGATCCCCTCGCCGTTCAACGCCTTCCTGCTGAACATCGGCCTCGAATCGCTCCACGTGCGCATCCGCCGCCATGCGGAGAGCGCGCTCAGGATCGCGACGTGGCTGCGCGCGCAGGAGAAGGTCGCGTGGGTCAGGTTCGCGGGCCTCCCCGACGCGCCCGACCACGCGCTCGTGGAGAGGCAGTTCAAGGGACCGAGCCCCTGCGGCGTGATGACGTTCGGCATCAGGGGCGGGCGCGAGGCGTCCATCCGCTTCATGGACGCCCTGAAGCTCATCGGCATCGTCACGCACGTCGCCGACGCCTGGAGCTGTGTCCTCCACCCCGCCTCGCACACGCACCGCCAGCTGACGGACGAACAGCTCGTGGCCGCCGGCATCCCGCCGGACCTCATCCGCCTCTCGGTGGGCCTCGAAGACCCCGACGACCTGATCGCCGATCTGAAGCAGGCGCTGGAGAGGTGCTAGACGGCATGGCTCTTCGTTCGGCAAAGGCGCTGCTCGTCTGCATGGTGGCGTGGACCGGATGTACCGTCCTCGGCGCGCCGCCGCCCTGCACGCCGCGGTCGCCGGGCGAGCGGCGCATCCTCGCGCTC